>JAUWLN010000046.1 GCA_030613665.1 Dehalococcoidia bacterium | reverse complement strand
TCCCTGGCTGTTGAGGAGCATGAGCATACCTTCCCCTTCTATAAATTCCACGCAGAAACTGGCATTGCCCGGCAGTCTGTTTTCCGGGTGACCGGTAATTATCATGTGTCCGATTCGCTCCGGCAGCCCGGCAAGCAGACGGTCGCGCAGGCGGCTTAAGTGTTTAACACGGGCTGCCATGCTCTCTTTCGCCAGCTCCGCTGCCTTTCCCAGCCCCACGATGGCCGATATATTCTCGGTACCGGCGCGACGCCCTCCTTCCTGAATCCCACCGTCGAGGAGAGGTATAATGCGAACCCCTTTGCGCACGTAGAGCGCGCCAACACCTTTAGGTCCGTAGAACTGGTTTCCTGCCAGACTCAAGGCATCGATGCCCAGTTTTTTAACGTCAATCGGTATCGTCCCGGCGCTGGCAATAGCGTCGGTGTGAAACGATACGTTATTTTCTTTTGCCACCTTGACGATTTCCTGAACAGGTTCGATGGTACCCACTTCGCTATTGGCGTGCATGATGGAAATGAGCACCGTATCTTTGCGAATTTGTCTTCGTACCTCATCCGGGTCAATCATTCCATGCTTATCAACAGGCACTTCAGTAAGCTCAAATCCCCATTTCTCAAGTGTTTTCGCCGAATGAAGCACCGAGAAATGGTCGATTGACGAGACGATGATGTGTTTCCTTTTGCCCTGTTGTGCCAGCGCCAATCCCTTAATGGCAAAGTTATTGCTCTCGGTACCGCTTCCGGTGAATATTATCTCATCGGCGCTGGCGCCGATGAGTTGTGCCACCTGTTCCCGTGCCGTGTCCAGAGCCTCCCGTGCCGCATCTCCCCAATCATGCAGGCATGACGGGTTGCCGAAAAGTTCACCGAGGTACGGCAGCATTGCCTCTCTGACTTCAGGAAGGAGAGGGGTCATGGCGGCGTGGTCCAGGTACACTTTCCTCACTTTTGTAACCTGTTGCGCAGTTCATGCAGCAGAGTCTGTTCGATTCCGGCATGAGTTTCCAGTAACTTGCGCGTGTGGCTGATATAGGCACGCATATCATGAGCCGCCGCTTCCCAGCGATGGCGAGCCATACCGCCGCTGATCAACTCCGCAGCATGATTTTTGGAGTGGTTCAGGCGATTTCTCAGGTCGGCGTGTTCGAGGAGAATTGATTTCAAGGAAGATTTGAGCTCTTCATCACCATATCGGTCAATCACTGTCGGTAACGATATTTCCTCAAAATGAAAATGCTTGTGCAACCCTTCTTCAATTGCTCCCAGGGTACCTTCGAGTTCACGCAGACCCTGTTTCTGGTCTAACCGACCCGGCATAAAGGCTTCTTTGGCTTCGTCAAAGCCTGTCATCGCTTCCGCATCATTGGCCACCTGCTCCAGTTTATGGAAGCCCTGTCTGATTATTTTATGCTCGGCGATGACCCTTTCAATTACTGCCAGGTCGTCTTCCATTACTTGCCCTCCTCACAGGCAAAAGTGAATGCCTGCTTATACTCCCCTGAGCAGAATAAGTATAGCATATTGCCTGTGGCTGGACTATGCTCATTTTATTGTAAGAAACGAATTCACTTCTGCATATGACATATGTCACATACTAGTTATTTCAGATAGGCTATGATAATATAATGATTTTAATGCAGGGTCAGTAGAGGTCGCCGGTGGCTCAGAAATCAGGCCGTAAAAAAGAGAAGGTACGTATTCACATTGGCGGTATGACCTGTACCACCTGTGCCGCCACGATTGAAAAAGGGCTGACCAAAACTCCCGGTGTTGAAGAGGCGAGGGTTAGTTTTGCTTCCGAACAGGCGTCCATAGAATATGACCCGGAACGCGTAAACCTGAGTACACTTAAGGAAACTATATCCCGCATTGGGTATGGTACGGCGACCCGGAAGTCGGTTTTCCCAGTGCACGGCATGACCTGTGCTTCCTGCGTGGCGCGTGTTGAACAGGCGCTAGCGAGTGTCTCCGGCGTGGTCTCGGCGAACGTGAACCTGGCTTCGGAAAAAGCCACTGTGGAATACCTGGAAGGGACCCCGGTATCGGACCTGAAAAAGGCGGTGGCGGAGGCTGGGTATGAATTTGGCGAAGAAGCGGAAACGCTGGATGGCATCGCTATGTCCTCCAGACGAGAAACCAAATCATTACGCAATCGATTTCTTTTCGCTGCCGTTATCGGTTTATTGATACTGGGGCTGGGATTCGGCCCACACTTCACCGGCAAACCGTATCTGCTATGGGCGCTGGCGACACCGGTACAGTTCTGGGCAGGCTGGCGTTTTTACCGTGGTATGTGGGGAGCGTTAAGACACCGGACGGCAGACATGAATACGCTCATCGCCGTTGGCACATCGGCGGCCTACGTTTATAGTGTTCTGGCAGTGACTTTCCCTGCGTTTTTCGCTTCTGGAGGGCTGGAACCGCAGCTCTATTTTGATACCTCAGCGATGATTATCGGCCTGATTCTTCTGGGCCGCTTCCTGGAGGCCAGGGCTAAAGGACAGACTTCGGAAGCGATTAAGAAGCTCGTCGGCATGCAGCCAAGAACGGCACTGGTAATTCGCAACGGGGAAGAAAAAGAAATACCGGTTGAGGAGGTCGCGGTGGGCGACCTGGTAATGGTCCGCCCCGGAGAACGGGTGCCAGTTGATGGCATTGTTCGCCAGGGCTATTCCAGCGTTGACGAGTCGATGATTACCGGCGAAAGCATACCCGTGGAGAAGAAGGAGGGAGACGAAGTCATCGGAGCGACGATAAATAAAACAGGCAGCTTTCAGTTTGAGGCGACCAAGGTAGGCAAAGATACCACCCTGGCGCAGATAATTCGTCTCGTCGAGGAAGCGCAGGGAAGCAAAGCGCCAATACAGCGCCTCGCAGACATCATCGCCAGCTATTTTGTGCCGGCGGTTATCGGTATTGCGCTGGTAACTTTTGCAATCTGGTATTTTGCGGGACCGGCACCTGCCTTTACTTTTGCGCTGCTTAACTTCATTGCCGTATTGATTATTGCCTGCCCCTGCGCTCTGGGACTGGCAACGCCCACGGCCATCATGGTCGGAACCGGAAAAGGCGCGGAGAACGGGATTCTCATTCGGAGTGCTGAGGCGCTGGAGAGAGCGCACCGGATAAATACCGCTCTACTGGATAAGACCGGCACGCTGACACAAGGAAAACCGCTGGTGACCGATATCATCACCGCCCTCGCTTATTCTGAAAAAGACGTACTGCGGCTGGCCGCGTCAGTAGAACGCCATTCCGAACACCCCCTTGCCGAGGCTGTGGTTCAAGCAGCTTCAGATAAAAAGCTAAAGCTCCAATCGGCAACTGGTTTCAAGGCTATTCCTGGAAAAGGCGTGGAGGCTTCGGTCGATGGTAAAAAGGTGATTCTTGGCAACTTGGCGCTGATGGAACATAAGAAACTGGCCCTGAACAGGCTTGAAAAAGAGGCCAGTCGACTCTGGGAGCAGGGCAAGACGGTGATGTTCCTCGGCATCGGCCGCGAGGTGATTGGAATCCTGGCACTGGCTGATACACTGAAGGCTGGCGCACGAGAAGCAGTCGAAGCTCTACACCGGATGGGGATTGAGGTGGCCATGCTCACCGGCGATAACTCGCGCACGGCCCAAGCTATTGCCGGAGAAGCAGGTATCGACCGCATAATCGCCGAGGTACTTCCGGAACACAAAGCTCAGGAAGTGAAGAAGCTGCAAAGTGAAGGCAGAGTGGTGGCTATGGTCGGTGACGGCATAAATGACGCCCCGGCTCTGGCGCAGGCGGATATCGGCATCGCCATCGGTACGGGCACTGATGTCGCCATTGAAACCGGGGACATCACGCTGATAAGCGGCGACTTATCCGGCATTGTAAATGCCATACACCTGAGCAAACGTACCCTGAGGACGATAAAACAAAACCTTTTCTGGGCTTTCGCTTACAATACCGCTCTTATACCGGTAGCTGCCGGCGTGCTTTTCATTGCGTTTGGCCGCACTGGCGTGCCATCGGGGCTGCATTTCATTCTGGGTGATTACGGTTTCCTGAATCCAATACTGGCGGCGGCGGCCATGGCGACCAGTTCACTGACCGTAGTTTTTAATTCGCTGCGCTTGAGGAGATTTAAACCGGCCAGATTAACTGAGATGAGCAAGGGAGGCGACCAGACGGCTATTGACCCGGTCTGCAAGATGGAAGTGAAAGAGAGTGAGGCGGCGGCAACATCGGAGTATAAAGAGAAGAAATATTACTTCTGCAGCATTTCTTGCCAGAAGGCGTTTGATCAGAACCCGGAGAAATACCTGGCTGGAGAGAATAAATAGACTGGCTGACATGCCGGCCTCGATGGATTATAATGCCTTTGTGACCTATGGCACTCATTGGTAGGCTGTTCAAAAACCGTAACTTCATCCTGGTTCTGGCCATTGTGCTCGGGCTGGTTATCGGTGAGCCGGTTGCCACCAGAACAGAGCCGCTGGTGCTGCCGCTGCTGGCGCTGGTGATGACCCTCTCCGCCGCCAACGTCACATCGCGGGAATTTACCTCATTGAAAACAATGCCCCGGACGATTCTCCTCTCCCTCTTTTTGAACTATATCGTGCTGGGGGGAACTATCCTGCTACTGGCCTGGTGGCTTATCGATGATAGAGACCTGTGGGCGGGGTTCGTGGTTCTGGCCACCGTACCTCCGGCAGTAGCAGTGGTGCCGTTCAGCTATGTACTTGGCGGGAATACGCTCTTTTCGCTGCTCGGTGTGACCGGCGCTTATCTGGCAGCGCTCGTCATCATGCCCGCGGTAATGGCGCTGTTTCTCGGCACGGGTTTCTTTGACCCCGTAAAATTGCTCATCATCCTTGGAGAGCTGATATTGATACCGATTGTCCTCTCCAGAGTCCTGCTTTTTACCGGGTTTATGAAACGCATCAATCCCTGGCGCGGCACCATCGTGAACTGGAGTTTTTTCATCACCCTTTTCACCATTGTGGGTTTGAACCGGCAGGCCTTCTTCGGAGAATTTGACACTCTCATCAGGGTTGCCGTTATCGCCATCGCCGCCTCTTTCCTGCTCGGTTATATTATTGAACTGGTTACCAAAGCGTTGCGTGTTAATCGCGAGGCGGGCATCAGCATGGTACTCCTGGGCAGCCTCAAGAACTACGGGCTGGCCAGCGGCATCCTGCTCACGCTTTTCGGGGAAAGGGCTGCGATTCCGGCATCGGTCTGCACTGTCTTCGGTATCCTGCACCTTGTGTGGCTGGGGTTCCGCTACCGGAAAAAATCCTAGCTATTTTACCAGCCTTTGCAGGTAACGGTGCGCCTGAAGGGCCGCCTTGGCGCCCTCGCCGGCAGCAACGAGAATCTGTTTTTCCGGTACATCGGTGACGTCACCGGCGGCATAAAGCCCGGGCACTGGTGTCTCATTGCGAGGTGTAACCGGAATTTCACCCCACTGGTTAAGATTGACCAGCCCTTTAATCGCATCGGAGTTGGGCACCAGTCCGATTTCTATGAAAACCCCGCCCACTTCCAGTTCTTTTTCCTCGCCGTTCTTCGCGTCTCTGATACGAATGCCATCGACGAGCCCCTGCCCTTTTATCTCTTTAATCTCGTGCTCAAGAAACACCGTCAGGTTTTTAGCATCTTTGAGCTGGTTGGACAAAACTTGGTCGCCGGTGAGCGGAGTAAGAGAAATAAGGTTCACATGCTCAGCAATCTTGACCATATCCAGCACCGCTTCCAGCGCCGAATTACCGCCCCCCACCACGGCCACTTTCTGGCCGGCGAATATTGGGCCATCACAGATGGCGCAGTAGGTTACGCCTCTGCCGGTGAGTTCTGTTTCACCGGGTACACTCAGTTTTCTCGGTCTTTTACCGGTGGCGATAACAGCGGCCTTGCTCTGATATTTATCGCCAACTTCAGTAATGGCCTCAAATCCGCCTGAGGTTTTCTTTAACTGTCTGATTTTATCGCCTATTTTCTGGTCGATGGGGAACTGGCCGACCTGCGTCTGGAATTTACCTATCAGCTCCGGCCCCTCTATGAATTGATAGCCCAGATAGTTTTCGATACCCCACGTGGTGTTAATCTGCCCGCCGATGTCATTGCTTACGAGCAGCGTATTGAGCTGCTTTCGCGCCGCATACACGCTCGCCGCCAGCCCTGCCGGGCCACCGCCGATTATCATTAAATCGTACATGGCTACCCCTCTGTCTTTTTTAGATTGGTCTATCACAGCTAAGAATTACGCAAGCAGGCTATCCAGCTTTGCCTGGTTAAAGCCAACAACCACATCATCACCGATAATAATTACCGGCACACCCATCTGCTTTGATTTATCAATCATTTCCTTGGCTTTTTCCCGGTCCTCAGCCACGTTATAATCGCTGAAAGAGACCCCCTTCTGGGTTAAATAATCTTTGACCCGCTTGCAGTACGGGCAGGTGGGTGTTGAATATACAAGCACTTTTTTGTCGGCCATTTTCTCTTTTCTCCATTCTTAATTTTTTCAATACCACGCTGTATTATTTTGAGTGCGTTTATTATATCATAAACAATGAACGGTTAATTGTATGTGATATAGGTCATATGCGCATCGCCGGGGAATAGTATAAAGTTGATATAATTCTAATAAGCAACATTAAGCTTACCGGGGGGCATAAAACAATGACAACCGAACAAGACACGACGCTGGAAGGCCTGAAAACAGCGATTCAGATGGAAATAGACGGCAAGCAATTTTATCTCCAGGCAAGCCAGAAAAGCGGCGACGAGGCCGGTAAAAAATTGTTGGCGGAGCTTGCGGCCGAGGAAGATATTCACCGCCAGAAGTTTGAGGAGATATTCGAGTCCATACGGGACAAAAATGCCTGGCCTGAAGCAAGTTTCAAATCAGACGGGGGCAGTCACCTTCGAACCCTCTTCTCCAGAGCCATCGGGCAGACCGGCAAGTCCTTCAAGGCACTGGACAGCGAACTGGAAGCCGCACAGACTGCGGTGGATATGGAAGGCAAGACCTATGATTTCTATATCAGCCAGAGCCTGTCAACTCCTTATCCGGCAGCCCGTGAGTTTTATGAGGCTTTAGCGGCGCAGGAAAGAGAGCACCAGCTTATCCTTCTCGATTACCAGGAGTTTCTGAAAAACCCGGCCGGCTGGTTTGTCGGGAAAGAGCACCCCCTGTTGGACGGAGGTTAAATAAAATAGAGACAAGCGAGGTTAGTAACCACACCCAATTATTATCAGGAGGACGGCTATGGACAAAACCAAAATCATCGAGCTGCTGAACAAAGACCTTCAGGACGAACACGGCGCCATCATCCAGTACCTGAACCATGCCTACGGTATGGGTGAGGGCGAAATGGCCTGTGAGGTTGAGGCCAATGCCCGCGATGAAATGCGCCATTTCGACTGGCTGGCGGAGACTATCGTTGAACTCGGTGGTGCCCCCAGCCTAGAGAGAGGCACCATGCGAATGGGCGGCGCGCAGGTTCCCGAATGGATGCAGAACAACGTGATGCTGGAAGACGGGGCTATCAAGCAGTATAAAGAGCATATCGGCCTCATTGATGACCCCAGGGTAAAACGCCTGCTGAAGCGCATTCTTTCCGATGAAGAAGCCCATCGCGATAGCTTTGCCCATTTCGTGGAAAAGGCAGGACGTGAAGGAGCCAGGGATATCAGGGGTGACAAGCAGGATAAGACAGCCAGCACACTGAACTGGGGTATCGGGCATGAATACACGGTCATCCTCCAGTATCTCCTGCATTCCTACCTGAGCAAAAGCGAGGAAGCGCAGGAACAGCTCGCCGACCAGGCAATCAACGAAATGCAACACCTTGGCTGGCTGGCAGAGGAACTGGCCAGCAGTGGCGGCAACCCCAAGCTTGAACATATTGCGGTAGATAAATCAACCGAAACGGCTGATATGCTCAAGGCGGATATAAAAATCGAAAAAGAAGTGGCCGAGGCATACGATAAGGCAGGTAAAGAAACCGATGATGCCGGCCTTAAGAAACTCCTCTTCCGCATCCGGGATAACGAACTCTACCACATTGACGTCTTCAACGACCTGCTGGCGGAAGAGGAAGGGAAATAGATAATTAACTCACCCTCTCTCTAATCAGAGGCAGAACTCTTGGTGCTCTCGTAAGCGAAGCGAAGGTTGCATAATCCTGTAAATCAAGCGCGCTCGGGGTTGCGTGGAATAAGGAGGTATGCCCAGATGGCAAACAAGATTACTATCGGTTTGCTGATTTTTCTGCTTCTGATCGCCGGGGGATTCGGCTATTATGCTTACACATCTCACCGTCAGATAGAACTGATGAGAGGGGAACTGAATGTATTCCAGAGCGAATACAACACACAAGCGGAGGTGTCACATGAAGAGCTTCTATCACTGAAAAATGAGCTGCAAATTGGGCTGGACAGTCTGGGAACTGAAATAGATAAAAGCACTGCCCATACGGCTGATATTGAAGCTAAAATTGATGTTAATCTGGACATGATTGATTCTCTGGAAAACGAAGTGGGCGCTAATACAGCCAGTATTGGCACCATGAAACAGGAACTGGCTGAGACGGTCGGGGCCGCGGGGTCGTTTATGAACGCATCTGATATATACCGCGAAGCCAGCCAGGTTGTCGTCAGAATCAGTGATGGGCAGAGGACGATTGGTTCTGGCTTTATCTATAACCTCGAAGGGCATATTCTGACGGCACACCACGTTATTGATCAGCTTGATGAAATATACGCCATTTTCCCTGATGGCAGTGTACTTCCAGTCGGCGTTGTTGGTTCCTGTGCATTCAGCGACGTAGCGGTTCTGAAACTTGACAGTGAGTCCGTTTTCGAGCCTCCTGAGATATCTGATTCCAGCTCTATAAGGATTGGCGACCCTGTTGCTGCCATCGGTAGCCCTTTCGACCTAGCGGAGTCGCTGAACACTGGCGTGGTCAGTCAGGTGAACCGCTTTGTTGATATAGAATACGGTGGCCAGGTGCGCTGGGTGCCAAACCTCATCCAATTCGATGCTGCGGTCAATTCCGGCAATTCCGGAGGGCCGCTGTTTGATTCCGATGGAGGTGTCATCGGGCTGGTCATTGCCCGTGTCGAGCCTGAAGAAGGCGACGGCATTTACTACGCTGTTTCTTCAAACAAGCTAAAACGCATCGCCGATTCTATTATCGTCAATGGTTATTTTGATTACCCGTGGCTGGGAATTGATATCTCTGATTTAACGCCGCAGCAGGTGCAGGATATGAATCTGGAATCAATCAACGGGGTTCTGGTCAACCGGGTGGTAGCCGATAGCCCGGCGGATGCAGCCGGAGTTCAGACCGATGACATCATCATCGCCTTTGACGGTACAGAGATTGGAAGCGTAGCACTGCTGACATCATACCTTGGCGAGTATACCAGCCCCGGGGAATCTGCGACACTCACGGTCATCAGGGGCGCAGACACCATCGATTTACCGATGGAAGTCGGGCAACGAAGCTAATCAAACTCCTTTTTCAGCGCCTGGAATACGTCCTGCGGCCTTTCAATCGGATAATCAACGTTGACCGTTATCTTGCTTATGCGAGTTCCGTGGGTTATAATTGTCGGCAACTGAAAGGGAGGTTTCTGAGTGAAGGCAGTATTGCTGGCGGCTGGTGCAGGCACTCGATGTTACCCTTTCACCTATCTCGCCCCAAAGATGTTTCAACAGGTAGGCGGCATACCGCTCGTGGAATACATGCTTTCCTGGTTTGGCGGGGCCCCGGAGATTGATGAAGTTTACATCGCAGTGCGAGACAATGCCACAGTTGCCACGCTGAAAGACTATATTGACAGGAGAAAACAATATCTCGACCAGATACTGCACTTATTCCACACGCTGGGTTACCGTGTCGATTATACCAACCCGGATTTCGACATACGGGTTATCCGGGTCAATGGCTGGGGAACCGGTGGGGACCTGCGCAGTGCCCTCGACCAGATGACTATTGATAATTCCAGGGAAGACGATTTTCTGGTCTGTTACGCGGACTATATCATAAACCGGAAATTGCCTGATGGTACAATTTCCCTGCAAATGGACCTGTCTGACATTATCAAATACCATGAGCGCTGCCACAAAAGTACAGGAACCGTGATGACGGTTGCCTTTGTTGTTGTGGAAAGAGAAGAGGCCACCAGGTTCGGCGTTGGCAAAATTGAGGACCTGAATGGCTGTAAGGGCGTCCGTGGATTTATCGAGAAGCCGGGCATTGAAGAAATCACCGAAAAACCGCCAATAAATGCGGGGATAAGCATTATCAAAAGCCAGTTTCTCCTTCCCAATATGGATAAATTTTTACCCAGGCAACCGGATATAAGCTTGGAAAGAAATCTTGTGGAGCCATTAGCCAGAGAAGAAAAGCCGATGGTTGCCGCCTACCTGCTGGACCTCGATGCCTGGTTTGATGTGGGAACACTGGAGCAGCTAATTAATACCAATATATTCATCGCTTCAAAGAAGGGATAAAAAATGGCGAAAAAAGTCATTGTTACCGGTGGCGCCGGATTTATTGGCTCTCACCTGGCGGAGGAGCTGCAAAATCGTGGCCACCATGTAATTGTCCTTGATGATCTTTCCACCGGTAAAAGAGCGACTATAGACCGGGTTCTGAAAAAGAACTCCGTGGAATTCGTTGAGGGAAGCGTGACTGACCTTCCTTTGTTGCAGAAGCTATTTGGGGACATTGATTACGTGTTCCATCAGGCAGCGCTGGCTCGTGTTCCTTTCAGTATTGAAAATCCCCTATCAGCCAATGAAGTCAATATAACCGGCACGTTAAATGTACTGCTCGCAGCGAGGGACAACAAAGTTAAAAAAGTAGTTTTTGCTTCTTCATCTTCAATCTATGGAGATACCGACGTACTGCCACAGCATGAAGCCATGTTTCCGAACCCGCTCTCTCCGTACGCACTCACCAAACTGGCGGGGGAATATTACTGCTCGATTTTCAGAGATATTTTTAAATTAGACACAATCTGTTTAAGGTATTTCAACGTCTACGGCCCCGGACAGGACCCGCATTCACAATATGCAATGGTCATTCCCGCCTTCATCAGCCGGGTCTTATCCGGTGCAGCTCCGGTTGTTTTCGGGGACGGAGAGCAGAGCCGGGATTTCACCTTCATCCAGGATGTGGTAAATGCCAATATTAGAGCCGCTGAGAGTGATGCAACCGGTGTTTTCAATATCGGCAGCGGAAGAAACATCACCATTAATCAATTGGCCGAACTGATTATCAAATTTCTGCAAAAAGACCTCGGGCCAGCTTATGATAAACCCAGACCTGGCGATGCGAAACATACATTAGCCGATGTTTCCAAAGCCGAAATATTTAGCTATAAGCCAGAATGGAGTCTGGAAGATGGCCTGAAGGAAATCATTGTTAATTCAGGTGAGGAAAGCTGATGAAGAACGTCTGCATTGTTGGTTCCGGTCATGTGGGGTTGGTTACCGGAGCTTGTCTGGCGGAACTGGGCAACAAAGTAGTCTGCATGGACGACGATAAATCGAAAATCGAGAGCCTGCAGAAAGGCGAGATACCTTTTTACGAACCGGAACTGGACCAGGTGGTGAAACGAAATACGGAGAAAAGCAGACTCTCCTTTACTACAAGCGTAGAAGAAGGGGTAGAAAAAGCAGACGTAATATTCATATGTGTCGGCACGCCCCAGGGATCGGATGGCTCTGCCGATTTATCTTATGTGGAAACAGCTGCCAAACGCATCGCCGAGACCATGAATGGTTATAAAGTTATCGTGGATAAAAGCACTGTCCCGGTGAAAACGGGCAGCTGGGTCAAAAGGACGGTCGAACTGAACAACCGTCATAAACACGATTTCGACGTCATTTCCAACCCTGAGTTCCTGCGTGAAGGTAAAGCAGTCTACGATTGTATGCACCTCGACAGAATTGTCATCGGCGTGGAAAACGAACGGGCTGCCGATTTAATGAAGGAACTGTACGGACCGTTAGTGTAAATCGTCAGCTTAAATGGGCCACTTCTGGGACAAAAGATAATGGACACTTAGGGCTTGCACCTGCTCCCCCGAAAAAGTAAAGTATCGATTAAGAAAGGAGCAGGATCATGACTCAAGGAGTATCCGATAGACCCTG
>JAUWLN010000176.1 GCA_030613665.1 Dehalococcoidia bacterium | reverse complement strand
ACATCTGTACTCCTGGGAAAGCTGATGTAGCTGGCCAGCGCCAGTTTCTTATCCTGATTTTGCTTTCTCATCTCTTCCAGGCAAGGTAAAAAGCCATTTCCCAGCAGCGCCTCGCTGACGAAGTCGGGAAACGCCTCCAGCCCCCAGAGAATCAAGGTGCCGTCGAGCAGCGCCAGGGTGCTGCTGCCCGGGGGCTGTTCCGCCGCCAGCGCGGACAGGTGGCGGCATTCCTCAACGGCGCGCTTGATGCCGAGCAATGTTCCCTCAACCATCTGCTCGCGACCGCTCGCCGCCGCCGGCTTTATCACCAGGTCTTCATCTTCAGCGTAGAGGTGCGGGACGCTATCCAGCAGGGCATCCGGCTCATCACCATACCTGAGAGCAACGGCACCGATGTTTATCAGGTAGCACCGCGTGGAACGGTGCCGGTCAACGTCAATGTGAGAGCCATCGGCGGCGAGCACGTTGAACTCGGCGGGGGTGGTTGGCGCCGAGTATCGTTCCGCCAGCCCGTCGCACAGTTCCGCCACCAGCCACGTGGTCCGGCTGGCCGAGATTTTTCTTTTAAGCTTCTCCAGGTCAACGGCTTCGTCGCCAAAGATTTGCCGCGCGTACTGAAGTCGCTGCTGCCTTTCGGCGCGGCCTTCCTTCAGGCGCACCACCATGTCGCTGGCCTGTGTGGCTATCTTGGTTAAATCCAGTGACACCCCTTTCCCCTCTACGGCAAAGTATAATTCATCACTGGAACGAACTCAAGCCAGTAAGACACCGAAAGCAAGGGTATGATATTATGAGAGAGAGGTTCAAATGCTTCCAATCCTGCTGAGCGTTGCCGTTATCTCCTTCTCCGGGGTAATGATGCCCGGACCCATGACTGCCGTCACCCTGGCGAAAAGCTACAAGTCGCCGTGGGCGGGAGTCTGGATTTCCCTCGGCCACGCCGTGATTGAAGTCCCCTTAATCCTGCTCATCTACTTCGGTTTCGCCCAGTTCTTTCAGGTCACTGCTGTGCGCCTGGTGCTGAGCGTGGCGGGCAGCGGTATGATAATCTGGATGGGCGTGAGCATGTTCCGTGCCCGCAGCGAGGTTGCCAGAAAAGGGAAGGACCTGCCCTACAACGCCTTTGTTGCCGGCATCCTTGCCAGCGGCTTCAACCCCTTTTTCCTGGTCTGGTGGGCGACCATCGGCGGTATGCTCATTATGCGCATCCTCGAATTCGGCACGATGGGCCTTATTGCCTTCACCATGGTACACTGGCTGTGCGACCTCGCCTGGCTGACGCTGGTATCCAATGTCATTTACCGGACGCACACGTTCTGGCGCCCAAAAGTGCAGGAGTGGCTCTTCATTGCCTGCAGTCTGCTACTGATTGGCTTCGGCATCTGGTTTCTCATATCAGGCATCAGGCTCGTGATTTAGAGGTGAATTATGAAAGCGGGTTATGTTTACGACCCCATATACCTGAAGCATGAAACCGGCCACCACCCGGAAAATGCCAGGCGCCTGGAAGCGGTTATGGCCCACCTTGAGGAAACGGGGCTGATAGAGCAGCTAACGCCGGTCAACCCTCGCCCGGCCACCGTGGAAGAGCTGCACTATGTCCACCGGGCATCGTATGTCTCGCACATCAAAGATGCGGCGCTAGAGGGTATCGATTGGCTTGACGCCGATACGATAATGTCGCCGGACTCCTGCGATGCCGCACTGTATGCCGCCGGCGGCGCCATTGAGGCCACCGATGCCGTCATCAGCGGCAAGGTGAACAGCGCTTTTGCCCTGGTCAGACCCCCCGGCCACCACGCCACCGCAACGGCGGCCATGGGCTTCTGCCTCTTCAACAACATCGCCATCGCCGCCCGGCATGCCCTGAAGAAGCATAAATTCGAAAAGGTCGCCATCATCGATTTTGACGTGCATCACGGCAATGGCACCCAGGAAGCCTTCGACAGCGACCCCCAGATCCTGTATATATCCACCCACCAGTACCCCCACTATCCGGGCAGCGGGACCATTTACGAGACCGGGAGCGGCGCCGCCCAGGGCAGCAAGGTCAACATCCCCCTGCCCGCTGGTTCCGGCGATGGTGAATACCGACAGGTTTTTGAGCAAATCATCGTGCCGGCGACCAGGCGTTTCCGCCCAGAGCTTATTCTGGTGTCCGCCGGCTATGACTCACACTGGGCAGACCACCTGGCCATGATGGAGGTCAGCACAACCGGCTTCGCCGGGATGGTAAGGACCATAAAGGAACTGGCCGACGAATTCTGCGACGGGAAATTGGTTTTCACTCTTGAGGGGGGCTACAACCTGAAAGCATTGGCAGCGTCGGTGAAGGCCACTTTCGATGTCCTGCTAGGCAACCCGGATATCGAAGACCCGCTGGGGCAACCGGAGCGCCGGGGGGCGGCGCCGGACATCAGCGAACTGGTCGCGCAGATAAAGGAAGTACATAAAATTACCTGAGGTATTCTAAAGAGTAATAAGATGCTCAAGGACTTGATATTTTATACGGTTGCCGCTAACGTGATTGCCCTGATTGCAGTAATTGCCGGGGCAAGCTTTGCTGTAATCCTGTTTTCGTCCCTGCTGATTCCGCCAGTTATTCTTATTGTCTGGAGAATTATCCGCTGAACAGACTGCCCAACGCCTGATTCAAGGCCACCAATCTCAATCTTCGTAACTGCACGGACAAGGAGCTGATTCTCCATATGCAAGTTACTATTGACACTACTTCCCCATATACATAAACTATGAGATAAATTCCCTTCCTAATAAAATCTCCTTCGTATAATAAGTTATACTGCTCCCCATTAAGGCAGGGTTGGAGATAAGAGAGTAAGATGGCTGGAGAAAGAGGAGTAACAGCCATGCAAAGACGCAAATGGGATCCACGGACAAAGACCACCGTAGTGCGTCAGGGATTGAAAGGCAGGCCTGTAGCCGACGTTTGTACCGAGCATCAGATCATCCAGGCTCAGTACTACCAGTGGCGGGGAGCAGTTCATGAAGAAGATGCCCGGGTTATTCTCTAACACGGAGCGCCGCGAGCAGTCTCTAGAGCGGGAGAACAGCCGTCTCAAGAAAATCATTGGGGAACTCACTGTGGAGTTAAAAAAAATAAACGGGTGGTCCG
>JAUWLN010000187.1 GCA_030613665.1 Dehalococcoidia bacterium | reverse complement strand
CTGCCACTCCGATGGCTCTCCATACGACCCCCGCACAGTGAGCCATGCGTTCAGGAAAGTGGTACGGCGTGCTGGATTGCCACCAATGCCACTTCATGGCCTACGTCACAGCCATGCTACGATGTTGCTAGAGGTGGGAATACATCCTCGTGTTGTTATGGAGAGGTTAGGACACTCCAGCATTCGGGTAACATTGGACACATACAGTCATGTGGTAGGTGGATTGCAGGAATTGGCAGCGCAGAAGTTTGATGATTTTATAGAGGCAAAAAAACAGTCCGTTAGCAATTCGTTAGCAAAGCAGTGAAAAATTGCTTCCATAACCTTAAAATTAGAGTCGGGGTGGTCGGATTTGAACCGACGACCACCTGAACCCCATTCAGGTGCGCTACCAGGCTGCGCTACACCCCGTTGCTGACCGGAACTTTCCCAATATAGTAGCATAATCTTGCCTGGCGGGCAATGAAAAGCAGGTGCATTGCATACTCTCGGAATGTCGCCTTGAATTTCGGAGTCAGATTTTTTATTATGGCATTGTTCCATCCTTTACGGTAATATTAAGCCCGGTTGGATTGCGATGTACGATGTAATTGTTATCGGTGGTGGCCCGGCGGGAAGTCGCACCGCATACATGCTGGCGCGGCAGGGATGGAAGGCTGTTGTTCTGGAGAAGGGAAATGGGGTGGGGGAAAAGTTAAGCTGCACCGGCATCATCGGGCAGGAATGTGTCCGCATTTTTGACATTGACGACAGTGTTATCCTGCGCAGGGTGAAAAGCGCCCGCTTGTTATCGCCGTCGGGTAAAATGCTTTACATAAAACGAGAAGAGTATCAGGCCAGCATTCTGGACCGGGCAGCATTTGATATTGCCATGGCGCAGAGAGCACAGAACGCAGGGGCGCAATACGTGTTTGACAGTGCTGTTCATGATATGCGGATGACCAGGGAAGGCGTGGAAGTCTACTGTCGCAAGCGGGGTGACAGTCTGATGGCCAGGGCAGTGGTTATCGCCAGTGGCTATGGCACCCGGCTTACCGAAGTGATGAGGCTGGGGAAAACGGACGACTTCGTCGCTGGTGTGCAGATAGAGGTGCCTGTAAAAGAGGCAGACGAGGTTGAGGTGTATTTTGGACGGGAAACGGCGCCGGGGTTCTTCGGCTGGCTCGTGCCGACGGCTGATGGAAAGGCCCGCGTTGGTCTGCTGGCGCATAAGACCCCCGATGAGTATTTGAAAAAGCTGCTGGATTTGCTGGCGTCCCAGGGCAGAATAGTGCCCGGCGAGGGTAAACCCAGCTATGATGCCATACCGCTCAAGCCGTTGCGCAGGACGTATGGCGATAGAGTTCTGGCGGTGGGCGATGCCGCCGGTCAGGTTAAGCCGACCACTGGTGGTGGCATCTATTACGGCATGCTCTGTGCCGATATCGCCGCCGATACGTTGAGCAATGCCCTGCATCGTGATGATTTATCGGCGAAAAACCTGTCCCGCTACGACCGGGAATGGAGGCGCAAGCTTGGCCATGAGCTTATGGTTGGCTACAGGGCGAGAAAGCTATTCGAGCGTTTGAGCGACCAACAGATAGACCGCTTATTCGATGTGATAGAGAAGAATCACATCGATACGACGCTGCTTGAAGCCACGGACGTGTCCTTTGACTGGCACAGCCGGGCAATTATGAAGCTGCTCAGACGCGCTGTGGTCGCCAGGGTACTCGGGAGCATCAGGCTTCCATTCAGAAGCAGCAAGAATATATAATAATTTGTCCAGCTAGTCCTATGGAAGAAAAAGGCGCATCGAACATCAGTCTGGAGGAAGCGGCGGGTCAGTTTCTGGCCCGGTTGACATCCGGGGAAAGGGAAGTCAGCCAGCCGGAAATATACAAGTTTGTCCGCTGGTTTGGACGTGAGCGGGCGTTGGCCGGTATCAACGCGCGGGAAGTGGCCAACTATGCTGAGCGATTGTCTTTGTCTGATACCGATTACGGGAGGAAGCTTGACCAGCTGCGAGCCTTTCTTACACACGCCAAAAAAACAGGATGGAACAAAGTTAACCTGGCGGTCCACCTCAAGGCAAAGAAGGCAAGGGCCAGCTCATCACCGGCGCACAGGCAGGGACTGCCCGAAGTGATTGAGCTGACGCGCCAGGGATATGCCGGGCTTGAAAACGAACTGAACTCGCTGAAGGACAGGCGACCGGAGCTCATAGAGCAGATACGTCACGCGGCCGCCGACAAGGATTTTAAAGAAAATGCACCTCTGGCGGCGGCAAGAGAGCAGCGGGGTCATCTGGAAGGACGTATCAGGGAGCTGGAAGAGACGCTCAAAGTGGCCAGGGTCATAGATGAAACGCAAAAGTCAGGTCTCAAGATTATTACTGGTGACCGCCTCGTACTGCGCGACCTTGCTTCGGGAGAAGAGCTGCACTATATAATAGTTGACCCCAGAGAGGTAGACCCGACTCAGGGTAAAATCTCCAGCGCTTCACCTCTGGGCAAAACACTTATCGGTCGGAGCAGGGGAGACATGGTCGAGGTGACCGTGCCGGCGGGTAAATTACGATATCGTGTGGAACGGGTCGAGCATTAACCGCGAGGTCAGCGGGCGTGGTATAATTCTGGTGTGGCGTGGGGATATAGCTCAATAGGGAGAGCGCTGCGTTCGCATCGCAGAGGTCGGGGGTTCGAATCCCCCTATCTCCACTTGGGTGTACGGAATAAAGAACTCCTGTCCTCTCTTCAGAGATT
>JAUWLN010000090.1 GCA_030613665.1 Dehalococcoidia bacterium | reverse complement strand
CAATGTACGTCTTCAGGCCGTGCATTTCAGCGGTATATTGCGCCGTCAGCGAGGCAATGCCGCTGAGACGCTGCAGGAAGTTGAGCGCCGTGCGTTCGGCATTGAGGATGCTGATTACCCTGCCGCTGACCTCGGCGATTTTATCGCCGGGCTTGACGGCGGTTCCGTCTTTGCTCAGTATGGAGAATGAAATCGAAGGGTCAACCCGGAGAAAGACCTTTCTGGCTATCTCTACTCCGGCCATGATGCCGGCTTCTTTGGCCGATATGGTGGCTCTGCCCTTGAGCTCTGGCGGAATCAGTATCTCGCTGGTGACATCGCCGCGTCCCAGGTCTTCGGCCAGGGCAAGGTCAATGATGGCAGTTACCTGTTCTTCCGGTGCTAGCGTTTTCTTCATTTTATTACCCTTTTTGGTTACTCCGCGGTAAAGACTATATGGCGCAGCCAGTCAGCGGATGTCTGGGGGAAATCGGAGCGAAAATGCGCACCGCGACTCTCCTCCCGTCGCAGTGCCGCCTCGGTAATCAACCGACCGGTCAGCACCAGGTTGTGTAACTCATGGGAAGGGCGGTCCGTGGGTGGTGGCAGTGTTTGCTGCCACGCCGCCAGGGTGTTGGCCGCCCTGGACAGGCCGTCATGGTTGCGTATCACACCAACATTGTTCCAGATGAGTTGCTGCAGGCTGGCAAAGCCGGGAGCCTTGACCGAGCCCGCAGGTTTTCTCTGACTTAGTTTCAGGGGTACCTCGTGACGTTCAGGAGTGATGGATGAACCTGTTTCGGACTCTTTAGCAGTTCTTTCCATGATACGCTTGCTGAAGACGACCACCTCCAGCATAGAGTTGGAGGCCAGCCGGTTTGCCCCGTGCACGCCGGTGCAGGCGGTTTCGCCGGTGGCGAATAATCCGGGCACGTTCGTCTCTCCCCAGCTATTGGTCTTGATGCCGCCCATCATATAATGGGCGGCCGGCGCCACCGGCACTGGCTCCTTTGTGATATCAAGGCCATGGTCGAGGCAGAAGCGGTAGATATGAGGGAAGCGGGTGGTGATAACGTCGGGAGAGATGTGGGTGACATCAAGGTAGACCCGGTCTGAACCCGTCTTATTCATCTCGTAGACGATACTGCGCGCCACCACATCCCGCGGTGCCAGGTCGCCCTGCGGAGCGTAGTCGGGCATGAACCGGTGCCCTTCGGCGTTGCGCAGGATACCGCCCTCGCCTCTGACAGCTTCCGAAATAAGGAAAGGCGTCACCCCCGGAAGGTGCAGGGCGGTGGGGTGAAACTGAAAAAATTCCATATCCATAATCTCGGCACCCACCTTGAAGGCAAGCGCGATGCCATCTCCGGTGGCGATATCGGAGTTGGTGTTGAATTTGAAAAGCTGCCCGGCGCCGCCGGTGGTGAGAATGAGGTGTCGGCATTCAAATATCTCCGTAGAGCCCGTGCGGCAGTCCAGCACGTTAATTCCGGTGACAGCTTTCTTTTCCAGTATAATTTCCATGGCCTGGCTGTCTTCAAGCACTGGAATTCTGGCGGCACGCACCCGTTTGCTGAGAGTAACCTCAATATGTTCGCCGGTAGCATCGCCGCCAGCATGCAGAATGCGGGGAACGCTGTGGGCAGCTTCGAGGGCGAGGGCGACCCTGCCGTTCAGCGTGTCAAAGGGAACACCGAAATTCACCAGTTCCGCAATGCGGGACGGGGCTTCATCGACCAGAATTCGCACCGCCTCCTCATCGCACAGTCCATCTCCGACCGCGATGGTGTCTTTATAGTGCAGGTCCGGGGAATCATCCCGGCCGATAGCGGCAGCGATACCTCCCTGGGCGTGCCTGGTATTGCAGTCTTCAATGCTGCCCTTGGTTATCACCAGCACGCTGCCCTGTTCTCTGGCAAGCAGCGCCGTATACAGGCCGGCGATACCGCTGCCCACTATTATGTAGTCATAGCGCTTCATGTGCTACTGCTCTTGGCGTTGGCCGGCAATGCTGCTTCGGGCAACACGGATGGTCGCCCCCGATTCAACCTTTAAAACGACGCTGTCGTCGCTCAGGCTGTCCACAACGCCGAAGATGCCGCCGGTGGTGACAACCTTATCGCCGCGTTTCAGCTCCTGCATCAGTTCCTGGTGTTTTTTCTGCTGCCGGCGCTGTGGTCGAATGATGAGAAAGTAGAAGATGGCTACCAGCAGGACGACGAAGATAATAAGTGTCCAATCGAAACCCCCGCCTTCCTCACCTCCTGCTGGCGGTGCCACACAGCCGCTGAGCGCCGCCAGAAATGTGACCATGATACCTGTCATCAGACCATACTTCAACATTTTGCCTCCTTATTTTGTTCTACTAATTGTGCCCTGCAGTGACCAAGGGCTCGTCTTTTCTATCCGGATTTTTACCAGTTGTCCTGTATATTCACGACTATCGCTGAAGAAAACCAGCTTGCCGGTGCGGGTCCTTCCCTGCCATTTGCCCTTTACCCGGGACTCAACCAGAATTTCAACCGTTTTGCCAAGCAGATGTTCATTGATTTCCGCGGCGATTTTTCCCTGGAGCTGCTCGATGGTGCTCAAACGTTCTTTTTTCACCGCCGGCAGGATGTCATCTTCCAGTTCACGGGAAGCCGTGGTTCCCGGCCTCGGCGAATACGCCGCCACGTGGACAGTGTCAAACCTGAGCTCGGAGAGCAGGCGCACCGTTTCCTGGAACTGGAAATCGGTCTCAGAAGGAAAACCAACGATGATATCGGTGCTCAGCGCCGCGCCGGGGATAGCATCCCGTATTTTCTTTACCAGCCGCCGGTATTGAGTTGTGTTATAGCCACGCTTCATCAGCTTTAGAATATCGTCGCTGCCCGACTGAACCGGGAGACTGACCTGCTCGCAGACCCTGTCCAGGCCGGCGATGGCGTCAATGAGCTTATCGCTTATATCTTTGGGGTGGTTGGTCAGGAAGCGTATCCGTGCCAGGCCGTCAATTGTATTGAGCTCTTTCAGCAGGTCGGCAAGGTCAGGCTTGTCAGGCAGGTCATGGCCGTACGAGTCCACGTTCTGACCCAGCAGTGTTACCTCTTTGCTTCCCCGCTTTACCAGTTCCCTGACCTCACAGACAACCTCCGGCACGGTACGGCTTATCTCCCGGCCGCGGCGGTGGGGGACAATGCAGTAGGCGCAGAAGTTATTGCATCCCTGGATGATGGAGACATAGGTAGCCGGGGAGGGTTTTTGTGGTAATGCCATTGTTGCTTCCGGTTTTTCCACCCAGGGCGGAAAGTCGCCCGGCTTAAAGAAGTAGTCTACGTGAGGGAAGTCCTTTTTCAGTTTGGCGGAATCGGAGTTCACCAGGCAGCCGGTAACGGCCAGGGTGATGTCCGGATGTGCCCGGGCAAAAGCCCGCAGCACCTGGATTTTGTTTACCACGCGGTTTTCCGCGCTCTGGCGCACCACGCAGCTATTGAGCACGACGACGTCAGCGTTCTCGGCCGTATCCGTCGCCTGATAGCCGAGGTGCTCAAAGAGGCTGCCGAGCCGCTCTGACTCCGCCTGGTTCATCTGACAGCCTATGGTCCAGATATGATAGTTTGGCATTTCACCCCGCAACTTATCTTTAATAATATACCCCTTTTCAGGGGTATGCGTCACTTGTTTTCGTGGCGGAGGGAGTGGGATTTGAACCCACGACCCCAGTTCCCCAGGGTAAGCGCTTAGCAGGCGCCCGCACTAGACCACTATGCGATCCCTCCGGCGAGTCGTGTTTTATGTATGTTAAATATATCATAAATTTGCCCTTTGCTCAATCAGCAGCGACTGGGGTTTGCTGCCTTACGAGAGCCTGTGCTATGATGATTGGCACATAGCGGCCATGGAGATTAACTTAACCATTGAAGGGGAGTTTGCCGGTTGTCCGGATGCCGGCTGGTTTCAGCATATTGCAGAACAAGTGCTCGAAGCGCAGGGCGCTGGCTCAAATGCCGAGCTGGGCATATTGATTACCGACCAGGAAAGGGTGCAGGAACTGAATCGGAACTATCGTGGTGAGGACCACCCGACCGATGTTCTGGCCTTCTATATGACTGTATCGGGGGCAGAAAGCGGTGGTGAATCAGAGCGGTTCGTAGTGGCCCCCGACGGTATAATGCATCTCGGCGAAGTGGTTATCTCCTATCCTCAGGCGGCGATTCAGGCGCAGGAGCACCGGCATTCGGTGAACAAAGAGCTGGCGGTTCTCACCGTTCACGGCGTGCTCCACCTGCTCGGTTATGACCACGGGAGGGTGGCACAGAAACGCGAGATGACGGCTAAAGAGCGAACAATACTTAACAATATCATATTGGAACAGGAGAAAGAACGATGAAGAAGGTAGAGCTAGCGCCGGATAGATACTGGTATCCCCGGCCGGCGGTTCTGTTCGGGGTCAATATCAATGGCAAGGCAAATTTCATGGCGGTGGGTGGCGGCGGCGTGACCAATGCTGTACCGCCGATGATTGGCATTCCAGTACGGCACGACCGCTATTCGTTCAAGGGAGTCCGGCAAAATATGACCTTTTCCATCGCGACACCTTCAGTTGATATGGTGAAGGAGCTGGATTACTGCGGCATCGCCTCCGGTGCCGACGTCGACAAGGTGAAAATATGCGGATTTGAGGTGTTTTACGGACACCTGAAGACGGCGCCCATGATAGAGCAGTGTCCGGTTAATCTGGAGTGCCGGGTAGTAAAGGCGCTGGACCTGGGCAGCCATGACTTCGTCATCGGCCAGGTGGAGGGGGCCTACGCGTCCGAGGACTGTCTCACTGATGGCAAGCCTGATGTGGAGAAAATCAGGCCAATGATATATGACATAGACTTTAACAGATATCTGGCCTTTGGTGATGTAATCGCCCAGGCGTATAAGGTCGGCCTGGAGTTCAGGGAGCGGGAGTAGCGTCAGCGCCGTGCGGCGCCAATAAGCTCACCGATATTTTTGACTCCCTCTCCGGACATGAACTGCTCGATGCCCTCGAGGACATCTATAGGGGCGCCGGGGTTGGCAAAGCTGGCCGTGCCCACCTGTACCGCGCTGGCGCCGGCCATGATGAACTCAATGGCGTCGCTGCCGGAAGCTATTCCGCCGCACCCCACGACCGGCAAATCCACCGCACCGGCCACCTCGTAGACCATGGCCAGGGCTATTGGTTTTATCGCCGGGCCGGAGAGTCCCCCGGTACGGTTGCCGAGCAGTGCCTTACGCGTATAGACGTCGATTGCCATGCCTCGCACCGTGTTTATCAGGGATATGGCATCGGCACCGGCTTCAGCCACCGCCGCCGCCACCCGGGCGATTTCGCCGGTGTTCGGGGTCAGTTTCACCAGCACCGGAAGAGATGTGTTTGCCCTGACCGAGGCGGTTACCCTGCCCGCCGGGTCGGGGTGCACGCCGAATTCAGCCCCGCCGGCACTGATGTTGGAACAGCTGATGTTGACTTCAAGGGCGCTGACGCCGGGGATGCCGTCCAGTTCCTGTGCCAGCTGAGCGTATTCCTCGACGGTCTCGCCGGCGATATTAACGATTATCGGGACGTGCCATTCTGCCCAGAGCGGTGCTTTTTCGGCAATGAGGGCTTTCACCCCGATGTTTTGCAGGCCAATGGAGTTGAGCATGCCGGAGGGAGTTTCCATCAGGCGCGGCTGGGGATTGCCGTCTCTCGGTTTCAGCATGGTTCCCTTGCAGACGATGGCCCCGAGCTTCTGAATGTCGAACAGGTGGCTGTACTCGGTGCCGTAGCCGAAAGTGCCGGACGCGGTCATGACCGGGTTGGCCAGCCGTAGACCCTTCTTGTTTTTCGGGGCCAGCTGTACGGAAAGGTTCATCATCGTTACCTAAGGCAATTTGAAGACTGTGCCCGTAATATTAAAGAAAAACCGGTCGCCAAATTCGTGGGCGAGGGTGCTGATGGCAGGCAGGCTGGTGCAGTGGCAGAGCCCCATTTTCTGCACGTCGAGCTTTTTGAGGTCGGCCACGGTTCGCTGTACCCGTTCTCTGGAGGCATTGACGAGATGGGAGCCGCCAAGTACGGCGTGTATCGGTTTTCCGCCGGTTAGTTTCCGGGCATGATGCAGGGTATTTATAACACCGCGGTGTGCGCAGCCCAGCACTACTACCAGACCAGGTTCGGTGTCGATGATGAGCGACAGGTCGTCCAGCAGCTTGTCCGGCTGCCAGCCTGAATCGGTTTTGACGAACAGGCCGGAATCAATGGTCTCGTAGTCGGTTACCATGGGGACTTCACCGGTGGTGATGCAGTTTTCGGCCACCTTTACCGATTCCGAAGTCAGTACGAACACGGCCCCGAGGCTTTCCAGTTCCTGGCGTTGGAAAGGGATACCGATGTGCCGGTCTTTTTCCCCTTTGCGGTGGCGGTATTTGGGCGCCCAGATATCGGGGTGGGCAATCACCTCAATGTCTTTACCTATCCGCTGCAGCATCTGGCGCAGACCGCCGGTGTGGTCGTAGTGGCCATGGCTCAGTACTATCTTGCTGACCTGATTGAGGTTAACGCCGAGAGCAGCAACGTTGTGGGCGACGGTTATGGTCTTGCCGGTGTCAAATAAGATGGTTTCCCGTCCGGTCTCAATAAGAAAGCTAATCCCCCACTCTGCCAGGAGGTCGTGCGACCCCGCCGTATTCTCACTCAAGGTGGTTATGCGCAGTATCATCTTCTTCACCCCAATTATAAGTTATCCCGGTGGGAGTGGCAATAGTCTGACCTGTCAAGTTGCGCTGGCATCGCGGTGGTGTTCTCGGGTTCTGCGGCGCAGCTTATTGATGCCGAATACGATAAAAAGCACCGTGCCGCTGACCAGAATGATGGTGGCGCCGGAGGCCAGGTTAAGCACATAGGAAATCCACAACCCGCTGAAGGTAAAGATGACTCCGGCCAGAATTGCCAGCTGCATCATATTTTTCAAGTTGTGGTTGAACTGTCGGGCCAGCGGCGCCGGGAT
>JAUWLN010000119.1 GCA_030613665.1 Dehalococcoidia bacterium | reverse complement strand
GGATGAGCGCACAGGGGTTAATTATTGGCTTTGATACCCGCTTTGCCTCAGAGGACTTCGCCGCCGCCGCTGCCGAGGTGACCGCCGCGAACGGAATAAAGACCTATCTCTGTGATAAAGCGACTCCGACGCCCGTGGTCAGCTATGGTGTGCTGGCCAAAAAGGCAGCCGGTGCCATCATTATCACGGCGAGCCATAACCCGGGTGCCTGGAACGGCTTCAAATATAAGGACCAGCACGGGTCCAGCGCGCCGGATGATATTACCAATGAAATGATAAAAGCCATCGAACGGATACTGCCCAAGGGGCCGCCGGAACGGATACCGCTGGAAGAGGCGGTGGGGCAGGGGCTGGTGGAGCAAATTGACCTGGCACCGGTTTATATCAAGCAGGTTAACAAACTGGTTGACCTGCCTGCGATAAGGGAAGCAGGGTTTGACATAATAATAGATTCCATGTATGGCGCCGGGTTGGGTTACCTCAAGGAAATGCTGCAGGGAGGCAGCAGCAAGGTGACCGAAATCAACGGCGAGCGCAACCCGCTTTTTCCGGGCATGGTCCGGCCCGAACCAATCGCACTCAATCTGAAAAGACTCTCATTGCTGGTGAAAGAGCAGGGGGCCAGCATCGGCCTGGCGACAGACGGCGATGCCGACCGTGTAGGCATAATCGATGAAAAGGGCAACTTTATCACCCCGCTTCAGACATTCGCCATGCTCTGCCTTTACGTTCTGGAAGTACGCGGAGAGCGCGGTCCGATGGTCAAGACCATCACCAGCTCAAGTATGCTCGACCGGCTGGGTGAACTGTACAAGGTACCGGTATTTGAGACGACCGTGGGCTTCAAGTATGTGGCTCCGATTATGCACGTCGAAGATGCGGTGATTGGCGGTGAGGAAAGCGGGGGATATGGCTTCCGCGGGCACGTTGCCGAGCGCGACGGAATCCTGGCGGGTCTCTATTTTCTCGATTTCATGCTCAGGACGGGGAAAAAGCCGTCGGAGCTTCTGGGCTACCTCTACAGCAAGGTGGGGCCACACTATTACCAGCGTATAGATGCCGAGTTTCCGGCGGCGGAACGCCAGACGATTATCAACCGACTGCGCGACAACCCTCCGGAGTCAATCGAGAAGGTGAAGGTGGCTAAAATAGATACCGCTGACGGCTTCCGGTATATTCTGGAGGATAACAGCTGGCTGCTGGTCAGGTTTTCCGGCACGGAGCCGGTGCTCCGCATCTACGCGGAGAGCAGTTCTGACGCCAAAGTAAAAAAGCTGCTTGAATCGGGAAAGAAGCTGGCGGGTATGAAATAGACCGCAATAGAATACGTCATATACAGATACTATGGTATAAACAGAGAGGGGCTTAAAACCCCTCTCATATTTAGAGCCGCTAACTTGCCGCTTAACGCTTTGTGTACTGAGGTGCTTTGCGTGCCCGCTTGAGACCCGGCTTTTTCCGCTCCTTCACCCGCGGGTCGCGGGTAAGCAGGCCGTTCTGGCGCAGAATGGGCTTGAGGTGTCCCTCCGCCGAAATAAGCGCGCGCGCGATGCCCAGTGAGATAGCACCGCTCTGGCCGGTGATGCCGCCTCCGTTCACTTTGATCATGGCATTGTATTTGCTCAGGCTTTCCGTGACCACAAGAGGTTGCAGTATCGCGCGGCGGTGTTCCAGGCTGGTGAACAGCTCTTCATAGGGCATGCCATTGATGATTATGGCGCCATTGCCCGGCATGATTCTTACCTGAGCTACCGCTGACTTTCTCCGTCCGGTGCCGTGAAAATAGGACTGTTTCGTTGCCATTTAGCTTACCCTCTACTCTCCTGTCTTTGGCTCGGTGCCGGATGACTGTGCTACCTGCGCGAGGTGCGGGTGCGAATCGCCGGCATAAACCCTGAGCTTCTTCCGCATCTGGGCGCCCAGTCGTGTATGCGGCAGCATGCCCCTTACGGCGTGCTCAATAACTCGCGTTGGGTTATCCTGCATCATTTTTTCCAGAGATATGCTTTTAAATCCTCCGGGATAGTCGGAATGCCGGTAGTACTGCTTCTGCTTTAGCTTATTGCCTGTAACCTGTACTTTTTCGGCATTGATTACGATAACGTTGTCGCCGGTATCAAGGTTGGGACTGAAAATGGGCTTGTGTTTGCCCATGAGCAGTGTGGCGGCTTCCGTGGCCAGCTTGCCCAGCGTCCTGCCGGAAGCATCAATCACGTGCCACTTGCGCTCAATGTCTTTGATTTTGGTGCTGTAGGTTTTCAATTGCACAGTTCCTCCCAGGAATGCGGATAGTTCACCTGTATCAGGCACAGCCCGTGCGCAGGGGCGGTTGGTCCTGCCATTCCGGGCGTCCTCGCTTCTAATATACTACGAAATTCGTCGGCTGTCATCTTTCCCAGGCCGACCCTGAGGAGCGCCCCAACGGTATTCCGCACCTGGTGGGGCAGAAATGAGTTGGCGATGATACGAAAAGTAATCAGGTCGCCATTTTTAATAACCTCGGCCTGATGGACACGGCGCACCGTGCTTTTAATCCGGCTTTCCAGAGCCGTGGCGAATGAGGCGAAATCATGCTCGCCGATGAGGTGCTGACAGGCTTCATTCATCGCCGCCACGTCCAGCCTGCCCGGAACATGATGGGCAAAGCGGTGCCGGATAGGGGAGCGGGCGGTCCGGTTCAGTATAAGATAGTGATACTCGCGGCTCACCGCATTGCGGCGGACGTTGACAGTAGAGCTGACTCTAAAAGCAGCGCTCACGGCGATGTCGTCAGGCAGATAGTGATTCAGGCCACCAATGAAAGCACGTTCCGGTAGCGCTGACGTCGTGCGGAGGCTGACCACCTGCTCCCGGGCATGTACGCCAGTGTCGGTGCGACTGGCGGCCAGCACGCGGACTTTTTCCCCGGTCAGTTTCAGCAAGGCCGTCTCAACCTCAGACTGAACGGTGGGCTGGCTGGCCTGCAGCTGAAAGCCGTGATAATTTGTGCCGTCATATTCCATAATCAGTATCATCTTTGTGTGCTCTGCCAAGCTGACAACCTCTTATTGTCATAATAGCTACGGTGGTTACGCGACCAGTGAAAGCTGCACCATGGGTGCTCCGTCACCAAGTCTGGGGCCCAGTTTGACGATGCGGGTGTAACCACCGGGTCGCTCGGCGTATCGTGTGGCCAGTTCGGAAAAAACCTTGTCCGCCACATTCTTGTCATAGATAAATGTCAGTGCCTGGCGAAATGAACTCAGACTGCTTTTCTTGCCCAGGGTAATCATCTTTTCGGCAAGTCCGCGTACTTCCTTCGCCTTGGTCTCGGTAGTAACGATTTTCTCATATCTGAGCAGGTCGGTCACGAGATTGCGGTACAATGCCCTGCGGTGACTGGTCGTCCTGCCCAGTTTTTTTCCAGCTACGTTATGCCTCATCTTCTGCTTCTCCGGATTGCGGTTCGCCTTCTTCTGGTATGTCTGTTGTCGTGTCTGTCTCTTCCGATGACGCTTCCCCTGACGCCATTTCTTCTATGATTCCAGCCTGTGACGAGAGGGACAGCCCCAGTGCCTGCAGCTTGTCCTCTATCTCATGAAACGATTTCTGCCCGAAATTGCGCAGCTGAAGAAGGTCCTTTGCTTTTTTACTGATGAGTTCACCAACCGTGGCAACGCCGCCTCGTCTGAGGCAATTCATCGTACGCACCGAGAGATCCAGCTGCTCCACAGGCATATTGTATTTCTCATCGGGTATTGAGAGGCGAATGAGCTGCTCTTCAGCTTTCATCTGAGACACCTTGACGTAATCAACGAATGGGTTAACCTGTTCGACCAGGATGCCGGCAGCGCGGCTGATGGCGTCAACAGGTGTTGTCGTGCCATCGGTCCATACTTCCAGAATCAGACGCTCGTGGCTGGTCTCGCGCCCTGCGTGAACTGACTCGATGGAGAAGTTAACCTTGCGTATTGGGGAGAAGATGGCATCAACAGGTATTGTCCCCACCGGCATGGCGTCGTTTGACTCGGCGGTTCGATAGCCCTCGCCCAGTTCGATGTCAAACTCCACATAGAGCCTGGCTTCTGGCGAATCAAGCGTGACCAGATTAAGCTCCGGGTTGGTAATTTCAAAGTCGGTTGATGGCTTGATATCCGCGGCGCAGACCTGCCCCTCGCCCTGCGTATCCAGGACCAGTTTCCCGGGCTGGCCGGAAAGCGGCTTTATCCGTATCGCCTTTACGTTGAGTAAAAATTCGGTGACGTCTTCCTTGGCGTGAGGAATGGTGGTGAATTCATGCATGGTGCCCTCAATCCGTACCTGCGTTACCGCCGCACCGGGGAGATAGCCCAGTAACACCCGGCGCAGGGTGTTGCCAAGCGTGACACCAAAGCCACGTTCCAGCGGCTCGGCGGTGAACCGGCCGAAGTTTTCCTCACTCTCTACACAATCTATTTTCGGTATAATTAGACGAGACAAAAGTCTCTACCTCCTTGCTCTTTATCGCGAATAGTGCTCCACTATCGTCTTGCCGTTAAACGGGGCCTCTATACCTTCCGGTGTAGGCAGGGAAACCATCTGCCCCATCAGGTTTTTCTTATCCAGGTTCAACCAGTCCGGCACCGTCTTGGCTTCAATCGTCTGCGTGAGCTGTTTGTAGTATTCCGATTTGGCGCTTTCTTTCCGCCAGCCAATGGTATCTCCTTCTTTGACCAGCGCCGAAGGGACATCCGTCCGGCGGTCATTAAGCATAATGTGACCATGGCGTACCAGCTGGCGTGCCTGGTTGCGGGAGTCAGAGAAGCCGAGGCGATATACGATGTTGTCCAGTCGCCTTTCCAGCAGTATGAGCAGATTATCGCCGGTTACCCCTGCCTGCCTCTCCGCCTTGGCAAACGTTTTCCGGAACTGCCTCTCCAGCATGCCGTAGCTGTAGCGGGCTTTCTGTTTCTCGCGGAGCTGCATGCCGCGGTCGGATATTCTGGGCCGCCTGCGGGGCTGCATTCCCGGGGGCTTGGGTCGCTTATCTATGCTGCACTTGGGTGTGAAGCACCTATCGCCCTTCAGGAAGAGCTTTTCGCCGCTGCGGCGGCACCTTCGACATACTGCTCCAACGTATCTTGCCATTTTTCCTCTCTTCTACACTCGTCGTCTTTTTGGCGGGCGGCAGCCGT
>JAUWLN010000122.1 GCA_030613665.1 Dehalococcoidia bacterium | reverse complement strand
TAAGCTCCCTGCGACTTCTGGGTACCGTGGGTGAACCGATTAATCCCGAGGCATGGATGTGGTACTACAACGTCATCGGGAGGAAAAGGTGCCCCGTTGTGGATACCTGGTGGCAGACTGAGACCGGAGGTATTTTGATTACCACCTTGCCTGGCGCCATGCCGGCCAAGCCTGGTTCAGCCGGTGTGCCTTTCTTTGGCATCGAGCCGGCCATACTGCGGGAGGACAGCTCGACCGCAGAGGTAAATGAAGGCGGATACCTGGTGATGAAACGACCCTGGCCCGGCCTGATGCGCAGTGTCTACGGTGAACCGAAGCGCTTTAAAGAGACATACTTCGTCCGCTTCCCGGGCGTCTACACCACCGGTGACGGGGCTAGAATCGACGAGGACGGCTATTACTGGCTGATGGGCCGTATCGATGATGTGATAAACGTTTCCGGTCACCGCATCGGTACCGCCGAGGTCGAAAGCGCGCTGGTTTCACATAGCCAGGTGGCCGAGGCGGCCGTGGTCGGAATGCCTCATGAGGTGAAAGGACAGGGTATTTACGCCTACGTAACTCTGATAGCTGGCCTGGAAGGCACTGACGACCTTAAGAAAGAGCTTGTGGCCCACGTCCGCAAGGAAATCGGGCCTATCGCCACGCCGGATAGAATCCAGTTTGCAGAAGGTCTGCCCAAGACCAGGAGCGGAAAAATAATGCGGCGTATCCTGGTCAAAATCGCGTCTGGAGACGTTGATAATTTGGGTGATACCAGCACCCTCGCCGACCCGTCGGTTGTGGAAAGTCTTGTCGAGGGCAGCCTGCAGGTAACAAAATAGCATAAAATCCCATTACCCGCTTGAAATGCGGTGGAATCACCGAACGGAAAGGAGGTAGCCTCAGTGTCGACCAGAGGGCAGGAAATCGCATCGGTACTGAAGGAGCAGATAAAACAGTTTGGCAGCACCGTTACCATGGTGGATGTGGGCACGGTGATTGAGGTTGGTGATGGCATTGCCCGCATTCATGGGCTGGCCTCGGCAAAGTACAATGAGCTGCTTGAGTTCCCCAACGATATTGTGGGGATAGCGCTGAACCTGGAGGAGGACAGCGTGGCGGCGATAATCCTTGGAGATTACCTCAAGGTCAAGGAAGGCGATGAAGTGAAGTGTACCGGGCGTATCGCTGAGGTGCCCGTGGGCGAGGCGCTTATCGGGCGGATAATTGACCCGCTGGGTTGTCCTCTAGACGGCAAGGGCGCCATTAAGACAGAGAAGACCCGGCCTGTGGAACGTGGGGCAACCAACGTGGTGCTGCGCCAGTCCGTAGATACTCCGGTACAGACCGGTATCAAGGCGGTCGACAGTCTGATTCCAATTGGCCGGGGGCAGAGGGAATTGATAATCGGTGACCGCTCCACTGGCAAAACGGCTATCGCCATCGACACCATCATCAACCAGAGGGGTGGGGACCTCACCTGCATTTACGTTGCCATTGGCCAGAAGGTATCCAAGGTGGCGCAGCTGGTGGCCACGCTGGAAAGCCACGGCGCTATGGAACATACCATCGTGGTGGTGGCCAGCGCTTCAGATTCCGTCGCCCTTCAGTACCTGGCACCTTATGCCGGATGTGCCATCGGAGAGGAATTCATGGAGCACGGCAAGGATGCGCTGGTCATTTATGATGACCTCACCAAACATAGTTGGGCGTACCGGCAGCTCTCACTGCTGCTGCGCCGACCGCCGGGCCGGGAGGCCTATCCGGGTGACGTCTTCTACCTGCACAGTCGGTTGCTGGAGAGGGCGGCAAAATATGCCAAAGAATACGGTGGCGGTTCGCTGACTGCTTTGCCTATCATCGAAACGCAAACTGGCGACCTCTCGGCATATATTCCGACCAACGTGATATCAATCACCGACGGTCAGATGTACCTGGAGAGCGACCTTTTCAATGCTGGCACCAGGCCGGCATTGAATGTTGGCTTATCAGTATCTCGCGTCGGGGGTAAAGCCCAGACCCGGGCGATGAGACAGGTGGCCGGTAAGCTGCGTCTGGAGCTGGCCCAATACCGCGAGCTGGCCGCTTTCGCGCAGTTCGGCACCGGAGAATTGGATAAGGCGACAAAATCCCAACTGGAACGGGGGCAGCGGCTCACCGAGGTTCTGAAGCAGCTTGAGTTCGTGCCTGTGTCGCTGGAGCGGCAGGTCATGATTCTCTATACCGCTGTCAATGGCTATCTTGATGAAGTTGCTGTAGACAAAGTGGCCCTTTTCGAATCCAGGTTCTATCAATTTATGGATGAAAATCATCCTGAGATTGTTAAATCTATTGCCAGAGACAAAGAGATTGATCCGAAGACGGAGAAGCTCTTAATCAAGGCAATTAAAGAGTTTAAAGAGCAGAATTATCCTGAAATATTCCAGTATATCCGGGGTTAAGGCGTAACGATATTTATAAGGCGATGGACCTTTAGGTAATTGGAGGCCAGGGTTGGCTGATATTCGGGTAATAAGGCGACGAATACGGGGTGTAAGGAGCACGTCCAAGATAACCAGAGCGATGGAGATGATAGCTGCTTCCAAGATGAGGCGGGCGCAGGAGCGTGGTCTGGCCGGCAGACCCTATGCGGATAAAATCCAGCAGGTAATTGCTAACCTGGCCGCTTTAACCGAAGCTGGTCGGGAGCCGCATCCACTACTGCAGCGGCGCCCCATAAATAAAATTGCGCTGGTTCATATTACGCCTGACCGTGGCCTGTGTGGTGGGCTCGTCGGCAACCTCAATCGAACCATTGCCAGCTATATACTGGAGCAGAAGGCGCCGGTTAGCGTTATCGCTGTTGGTCGTAAGGGACTTGAATTTATACGTCGCTGTGATACAGAGGTGCTTGCTGAATTCACTCACCTCGGTGACAGGCCCAGCCTGGTGGATACGCTGCCCATTTCGCGCATTGTGATTGAAGATTACAGTCGGGGCGCTTTCGACCTGGTCTATCTGGTCTACGCAAGATTTGTTTCCACGATGGTACAGAACCCCTGCGTGCAGCAGTTGCTTCCGGTGGAACCGGCCAGCATCCCGGCAGCGCAGAACGTGGACTACATCTATGAGCCGGGACCTGATGCGGTGCTGGGCAACCTTCTGACCCGCTTCGTTGAAATGGAAGTTTATCATGCTATTCTGGAGTCCATCGCCAGCGAGCAATCGGCGCGGATGGTGGCCATGAAGAACGCGACGGATAACGCCGGTGAGCTTATCGATGATTTGACCCTGCTTTACAATAAAGCCCGCCAGGAGGCGATTACCACAGAGCGTCTGGATATCGCGGGCGGCGTCGAAGCCCTGACTTAGCCGAGGAGGTTACAATGGCAAAAGGTAAAGTGACTCAGGTAATCGGAACGGTGGTTGATGTTGAATTTCCGCCCGACAAATTGCCGGCACTTTATAATGCAGTTGAAATCAATACCGATGGCAGCAAGATGGTACTTGAAGTCCAGGAGCATATGGGCAATAACTGGGTCAGGTGTCTGGCGCTGTCACCCACCGATGGTTTGGGGCGCGGCGCTGAGGCGGTGGATACCGGAGCGGCACTCATGGTACCGGTGGGGAAAGCCACACTGGGACGCCTGTTTGATGTCATGGGCGAGCCTCTGGACAACCTTGGCACCGTGAAAGCGAAGGAACACTGGCCAATACACCGCTTGCCACCGTCGCTTGAAGAACAGGCAACAAGCACCGAGATGCTGGAAACAGGCCTCAAGGTAATTGACCTGATTACCCCATTCACCAAGGGAGGTAAAATCGGCGCCTATGGAGGCGCCGGCGTGGGCAAGACGGTGATTATCATGGAGCTGATACGCAACATAGCCACCGTGCACGGCGGCTATTCCGTTTTCACCGGCATCGGTGAGCGGTCGCGAGAGGGCAACGACCTGTGGCACGAGATGAGGGAATCAGGCGTCATTGACAAAACCGTGCTCGTCTTCGGGCAGATGAATCAGCCTCCGGGCGTCCGCCTCCGTATCGGGCTCACGGGGCTGACCATGGCGGAATACTTTCGCGACGTTGAAAACCAGGATGTGCTGCTCTTTATCGACAATATTTACCGCTATACCCTGGCTGGCATGGAAGTTTCCGCGCTGCTGGGGCGCATGCCCTCGGCCGTGGGCTACCAGCCGACCCTGGCCACGGAAATGGGAACGCTGGAGGAGAGGATTACCTCCACCAAAAACGGCTCGATTACCTCTTTCCAGGCTATCTATGTTCCAGCCGATGACTACACAGACCCGGGGGTGGTGGTTACATTCGGTCACCTTGATGCCGTGATTGCACTGGAGAGGTCGATTGCCGAGCAGGGACTTTATCCCGCAGTTGACCCTCTGGTGTCGACATCACGCATCCTGACGCCGGCGGTGGTTGGCGACGAGCATTATCAGGTTGCCCGCGATGTGCAGCGGGTGCTGCAGCGTTATAAGGACCTTCAGGATATAATCGCCATACTGGGCATCGAGGAGCTCAGCGAGGAAGATAAGCTCGCCGTGGGCCGGGCGCGGCGTATCCAGCGTTTTCTGTCGCAGCCGATGTTTGTCACCGAGGTGTTCACCGGCCGGGAGGGCAAGTACGTGCCAATACAGGAGACAGTGCGCGGTTTCAGAGAGATACTTGACGGCAAGTACGATGACCTGCCGGAGCAGGCGTTTTACATGGTGGGCACCATCGATGAAGTAGTGAAGCAGGCCAAAACGATAAAGATTAGCAGTGAGGGAGGGGAGAGAGAGGAACCGGCGGAGGAGGCTGAGGGAGAGGAAAAACCGGAGGCGGAAGGCGGGGAGAAATAGGCGATGTCCGATATCAAACTCGATGTCGTAACCGCGGAGCGCGTGGTCTATTCCGATAACGTGGACATGGTGGTTGCTCCCGGTTTTGAAGGGCAGCTCGGGATATTGCGCCACCACACCCGCTTGATGACAACATTGCTGCCCGGCTAGGTGCGGATAATAAATGGTGGTGAAGAGGCATGACTGGTGATATCCGGCGGCTTCCTTGTAGTGCGTCCGGATAAA
>JAUWLN010000054.1 GCA_030613665.1 Dehalococcoidia bacterium | reverse complement strand
ACAGAGGACTAAAGAAGAGGCATCGGCGGAGAGGGTTGGTTAGCAATTGGTTAGCAATTTTTATTGCCGCTGTGTCTTGTCAGGCAATTTTGTAGCTTAAAATGGAGGCGACGACCGGATTCGAACCGGTGAATAGGGGTTTTGCAGACCCCCGCCTTATCCACTTGGCTACGTCGCCTCTGGAGCGGAAGACGAGATTCGAACTCGCGACCCTCTCCTTGGCAAGGAGATGCTCTACCACTGAGCCACTTCCGCTTTTCTATTCAGTTGTTGGTGCCGAAGGGGGGATTTGAACCCCCACGAGCTTGCGCTCACTAGCCCCTCAAGCTAGCGCGTCTACCAATTCCGCCACCTCGGCACGGTCTTATCTGGCAGGAGTGGGAGGACTCGAACCCCCGACCGGCGGTTTTGGAGACCGCTGCTCTACCAAACTGAGCTACACTCCTCTGTTCGAGCTTTACAATTTTAGCATAGCTGTCAATTATTGTGAAGCAGGGCGTAGCAGATTGGAATTGGGTATTGACATTTATCAAGTTAAGACTATAATAAATGGCTGCAAGGTAATAGTCCAAGGAGGTTATTCATGTCAGAAGCAAAAGATTTGTGTGTGCAACCTGCCAAGGGACCAATTGGAGATATTCAATCAGATACTTCTACGCAATCACAGAGCAAAGAGGAACAAAAGGAGGCGAAGATGACGGCCAAAGTAGGCAAACCAGCTCCTGATTTCGAGGCTAACGCATTTATTGACGGAGGCTTTAAGAATATCAGGCTATCAGACTACAAAGGACAATGGGTAGTGCTTTGCTTCTACCCTGGTGACTTCACTTTTGTCTGACCGACTGAGTTGGCGGCAGTTGCCTCCAAGCGCGATGAATTAAAGTCACTGGGTGTGCAGGTGCTATCGGTCAGTGTCGATAGTAGATTCATCCATAAAATCTGGCAGGAAGAAGAACTTTCCAAAATGGTGCCCGGTGGATTCCCATTCCCAATGCTATCTGATGCGGGTGGCCGTATTGGAAGCGTTTATGGTGTTTATGATGAAGAAGCCGGGGTAGATATCAGGGGGCGCTTTTTGATTGACCCTGACGGTGCTATTCAGGCAATGGAGGTTCTCACGCCAACAGTAGGCCGTAATGTTGCCGAACTAATAAGACAGATTAAAGCGTTTCAACATGTGCGTGAGACAGGTGAAGCTACTCCTTCTGGCTGGCAGCCCGGCAAGGTAACTTTAAAACCTGGACCAAAATTAATAGGCAAAGTCTGGGAAGTTTGGAAGCCAGAAATGGCCTTCGAGTAATAAGCGGTGAAAACGACGGTTTTCAGGGAAGGGCGCGCCCATTTAGCGCTCCCGTATGTTTCCCCTTGTCCACCACTACCGCGCCGTTGACCATTACATAATCAATGCCGACCGGGTACTGCTTCGGCTCTTCAAAGGTGGCTTTATCGGCAATGGTCTCCGGATTGAAGATGACCAGGTCGGCGACCAGCCCCTCTTTCACCAGGCCGCGGTCGCTCAGGCCGAGGCGCTGCGCCGGCGCTGATGGCAGGTGGCGGATAATTTCTTCAAGGCTCAGCACACCCAGTTCGCGACTGTAGCGTGCTATAAAGCGGGGAAAGGTGCCCCAGGCGCGGGGGTTGGGCTTGTCGCCAACGATGATGCCATCGCTGCCGGCCATATGACAAGGGTGCTTCATTATGCGCTGCGTATCCTCTTCGTTGCCGAGAAGGCTGAGATGGCCGACTGCCAGCTCCTCTTCCCGCATCAGGTCGCAGGCAAATTCGGCCACCTCCTTGCCGGCCATACCGGCCGCTTCGTGTATGGTCTTGCCGACATAGATACTGTTTTTCTTGGAAGGCACGCAGGTCAGGACAACCTTGTCCCAGGGGACATTCAAAGCCTTTATTTCGGCGCTTATTTTATCTTTTGTTTCAGCCTGGCTCAGCCTTTCCAGGATGGCCTCCGGCCCGCCCTCGTGAACCCAGCGCGGCAGGAAGGAGAGCAGCAGCGTGCTCTGAGCGATGTAGGGATAGCTGTCAAAGGTAATGTCAGCGCCTTTAGCCCGCGCTTCGTCGATGAGGGCTAGCATCTCGGTTGATGTGCCCTGGGTGGTGGGGTATGACACCGAGAAATGCGAGAAATGCGTCTTCACCCCGGTCTTCTCCGCAATCCGCAGCACTTCCTTGATGGACTCAATCAGGCCGAGGTCGTTTTTCCGCACGTGCCAGACGGATACACCGTCGTGCTCGGCGACCGTCTCGCAGATTTTTACCAGTTCTTCCTCGTTGGAATAGCGGCAGGGGAAATAGTCAAGCGCGGTGGAGAAACCAACCGCCCCCTCTCGCATTCCCTGTGCCATCAGCGCCTGCATTTCCGCCATTTCCCCGGCGCTGGCGGTGCGGTCAACGAAACCCATCGTTTCCAGGCGCAGGGCGTTGTGGGGCACGAGGTAAGCCACGTTAATGGCTACCTTCTGGTTGAAATCGGCAAGGAACTCGGCGACCGTGTTCCAGGCCCAGGAGATGTTGGGGTTGCCGTTCAGCCCGGCGAGGTAGCTCCGCATCATCCGCAGGTTATCGGGGGATAGGGGGGCATAGGACAGGCCATCCAGCCCAATCAGGTCGGTGGTGACACCCTGCATCACTTTTACCTCATGCCTCGGGTTGGCCAGTATCATAACGTCGGAATGGGTGTGCATGTCGATGAATCCCGGGCAGACCACGAGTCCGGTAGCATCGATTACCCGGCTTGCCTGGGAAGACTCGATGCTGCCAATGGAGGCTATCCGCTCACCCTGAAGACCAACATCAGCAGGATAACCGGGATTGCCAGCCCCGTCGATTATCCGGCCTCTCCGTATAATAAGGTCTAACATAGCTCCTCCTTAATACCACGAATTTCTATCGTGAACCTGTGGCACAAGTTTACTGCATAGGCGGTTGCCGGTCAAACTATCACGCTTCCCGCAGTTTGACGGGAAAGGAGCTTATGCCGTAAAGTATTTAAGATTATTCAGGCCGTGAACCATCACGTGGCCGAGCGGCTCACAGCGTAATAAGAAGGAGGTATCAAAACATGCCATACGGTTCGGGGAAATATACCTATGAACTGGTAGACAGCTGGGCAAAGCTGCCCAAAGGCGCATCATTTCTGGACATCGGCGGCATCTCCGTCGATGCACAGGACCGCGTTTTTGTGCTGAACAGGAGCACCGAACATCCGGTAATGGTCTTCGACCGCGAAGGCAACTTTCTGACTTCGTGGGGACAGGGCTTGTTCAAGCGTGCTCACGGCAGCGGTGTTGGTCCGGACGGTTCCATCTATTGCACCGATGATGAAAACCATACCGTGCGTAAATTCAGCCCGGAAGGGAAACTGCTGATGACGCTGGGCAATGAGGACCAGCCATCGGATACCGGCTACGTGCCGAAATGGTTCGATTTCTTCTGGAGCCTGAACACCATAGTCAGAGGTGGCCCGCCGTTCAATCGACCCACCGGGGTAGCGGTGGCTGAATCGGGCAACATTTACGTCGCTGACGGTTACGGCAACGCCCGGGTGCACAAGTTCACCTCGGACGGTAAGCTGCTGCTATCGTGGGGTGGACCGGGCTATGGCCCGAGCGAGTTCCGGCTGCCGCATGATATATTCGTGGACAAACAGGAGCGGGTGTGGGTTCCCGACCGTGAAAACAGCCGCATCCAGATTTTTGATAGCAACGGGAAATTACTGGACCAGTGGGAGAACGTTTTCCGCCCCACCGATGTTCACATCGACGACGATGGTGTCGTATATGTCTCCGAGCTGTGTCTGCGTTTAAGCATTTTCAGCCCTGACGGTGAAGTGCTGGCGCGCTGGAGCACGCAGGAAGGGGCAGATCTGGACAATGCGCTTTTTGTCGCTCCTCATACGATTACGCTTGACTCCCGCGGAGATATCTACACCGGTGACGTCTCCTGGACATCCAATGCCAGGCATATTGACCGGGGCTCAAATGTGCTGCGGAAGTTCGTCCACAAATCATAGCTGAAACATATAAACGGGAGAGACAATGGCCAGCAAGAAAGTTATTGTGCCCGAGACCATACACCCTGCCGGGCAGGAGATTTTGCGGCAGGTGGCCGAAGTCATTTCTTTGCCGGAGCAGCCCGGGAAGCCTTTGCGGGAGTTCACTGACGAGGCCCACGCCATCATTGTCCGGTTGGGTGAAATAGACCGGGAAATGCTGGAGCAGGCAAAGAACCTTATGATTATTGCCAAGCACGGCGTCGGCTACGACAATATCGATATTGAAGCGGCCACGCGGAAAAAAGTGGTGGTTATCAATACGCCGCTGGATAATGCCGAATCAGTTGCCGAACACGACCTGGGTCTGATGCTCGCTATTAACAAGAAAATAGTGGAGTCTGACCGGGGTATCCGTATGGGCAAGCCGAAGTCGCGGAAAGACCTGGTCGGGGTGGAGCTGAAAGATAAGACACTGGGCCTCATCGGCGTGGGCCATATCGGCGCCACGCTTGCCGGACAGTGCCGGACGGCGTTCAATATGAGCGTTATCGTGTACGACCCGTATGTTGCGAAGGAAAAAGCCGCCCGGTTGGGCGTTACCAAGATTGAGAAACTGGATGATATGCTGCCGGGCGCCGATTACGTTGTCATCTGCGTTCCGCTGACCAAAGAGACGGCCAACCTCATTGGCGCCAGGGAATTGAATCTGATGAAGCCCGATGCTTTCCTGATAAACAGCTCGCGGGGTGGCATTGTTGATGAGCAGGCTCTTTACGACTCTCTGGTCAAAAGCACAATCGCCGGGGCGGCGATGGACGTTTTCCTCGAAGAGCCGCCAGCTACGGACCATCCGCTGTTCAGCCTGGACAACTTCATCGGTACGCCGCACATTGCCGGCAGCACCACGGAGGCTATGCGGCGGATGGCGATGACATGCGCGGAGGAAATTCTCAGGGTGTTCCGCGGCGAAAGGCCGAAATTCCCGGTGAATCCTCAGGTGCTTGATTAGCCACTGTTGGTCAAAATAAAGGGGAAGTGTTTGTTTGTCCACTCCCCCTTTTTATTATTAGAGCTCTGAAATCACGTATCTCTAGACGAAAGTCATACCGCCGTCGACCAGCAGTGTCTGGCCGGTAATGTAGCTGGATGCGTCCGAAGCCAGAAACACGGCGGTGCCGGCATAGTCTTTTGGATAAGCCTCCCGGCCTAACGGTATATTAGCAACGATTTTTTTCAACTCATCCGGATTATCTTCAAAGTATTTCTGGTTGATTGGCGTCATGGTCAGTCCCGGGCCGATGGCATTGACGTTGATATTATACTGGCTCCACTCAAGGGCGAGAGCGCGGGTCAGTTGGGAAACGCCGGCTTTGCCTGTGGCATAAACCCCTCGCCCTGGCTGTACTATCTGCGACAGAATGGAAGAGAGGTTGATGATTTTGCCCTTTTTCTTTTTAATCATCTCTCTGCCAACGAGCTGGCAGCATAGGAAGAGGCCTCTGAGGTTGGTATTGATTATGGTATCCCATTCGTTCTCCTCAAATTCTTCCAGCGGTTTGCGTATCATCACGGCGGCGTTATTGACCAGGATATCTATTTTCTGGAACTGGTTCATCACCTTTTTCACCATGGCAGCAATGGAAGCCTTCTGGCTGACATCGGTGGGGATGGCTATGGTATTGAACCCTTCTTTCTGCAGTGTTTCCGCCGCTTTCAGCCCCTCGGCGGCACGTCGGTTGGCGATGACCACCGTCGCTCCGGCACTGACAAGGCCCCGGGTGATGCCGAGGCCAATGCCCTGGTTGCCACCGGTGACGATGGCGATTTTTCCCGACAGGTCAAACATGTTCATTGTCCGGTCTCCTTATTTCATCTCCTGATGGAATTTCTTCAGCTTGTTCTGGAATTCCGGCTTGTCCCAGACTTCCGGGTTGACCAGGGTCGCTGGCTTTTTCCCATCAATCATCTGGCGTATCTGCTCGGCAATCAGTTCCCACATGGTGATATAAAATTCATCGGTCATGGCGATGGAATGCGGAGTAACAATGACGTTTTCCAGCTTGAACAGAGGGTTATCCGCCGACGCTGGCTCCTGCTCGAATACGTCGATGCCGGCGCCCGCTATCCAGTCTTCCTTCAGCGCTTTTACCAGCGCTGCTTCGTCGATGACCGGCCCGCGCGAGGTGTTGATGATATAGGCGGTCGGCTTCATCTTCTTCAGCTCTTTTCCCCCGACCAGATGGCGGGTCTTTTCACTCAGCGGACAGCTGACATTCACGAAGTCTGACTGGGACAGCACGGTATCCATATCGACCAGCTGCACATCGGTATCTTTGATGGCGTCCTGTGTGATGTAAGGGTCGTAAGCAATGTGCTTCATTCCGAAAGGCTTGGCCAGCCGGAACAAGTCATGCCCGATATTGCCGACACCGATTGAACCCAGGGTCTTCCCCATAAGGCCGATGCCCGGATACTTTTTTCTCCCATCATCCCATTTCCCCGCCCGTGTTACGATGTCCTTGAGGCGGAGACGCGTTGCCAGGGCGAGCATCATGGCCATGATGCCGGTGGCCACCGGACGACGCACCGCCGCCGGGATGATGAAGAGGGCCACTCCGGCATCGGTGCAGGCGGGCACATCCACCATGTCATATCCGACTCCGCCCCGGTGGATGGAAAGGAGCAGCGGGCTGGCGGATAGTGTCTGCCTGGTCCAGTAGGGAGCGAAGGAAATCACCATATCGAACCCATGGGTCTGCTCCGTGGAAACCTCGGTTAGATACTCCTGGAACTTGTCCCAACCCACGTCTGTCATCTTGTCCAGGATAGATGGTCCAGGTCCGGGGCTGACGGACTTTCCTTCTGCGTCAAACAGGTCGCGGGTAACGGCCACTCTGGCTTTTCTGCCCATGTTACGGTTCCTCCTGCTATGTTTGTATTGCGATATATGTTAAAGCACGCTGTTTGAAGTGTTTAATCTATCAACTCGTGTGCCCGTTCAATTGCCGGACGCAGCGCTTCAACGTTGCCGTTGAGAACAGCGCCGACCAGAAGCAGATTATAGCCTGCTTTTGCCCATTTCGCCAGCATTTCGGGAGTGCAGCCCCCGATGCCGGCCACTTTGCCCGCTTTCTGACATATCTGGACAATCTGCTGCAGCCTCTCTTCCACCGCGGGAGCTGTGACCACTTCAGTAGCTACGGCTTTGGGGTCGATGTTGCCGATATTTACTGCCAGGTCAAACGGCCCGACAATCGTGCCGGTGACGCCTTCCAGGCTCAGAATACGGTGCAGGTTGCTTATGTTCTCCAGGCTTTCCGTCTGGGGAAACAGCACCGTATTGTTGTTAACGTAATCCATGAGGGAACGGAACGGGACTTTGGTCAGGTCCTGTGAATCAATCAGATATGGGCTCAGGCCGATGCCGGTGCCCCGGCGCCCGATGGGGGGGTAATACGACATGTTCACGCCGTGGGCGGCTTCGTCCATGGTATTTACCAGGGGAAGCATCAGTCCGTTCACTCCGGCATCCAGATAGCACCGGTAGAAAGCGGCCTTATCCTCGGTCCGCATGATAAGCGACATGTCCATCTCACGGCAGACCCGGATATACTCCCATATCGTTTCCTTATTAATCAGGCTGTGCTCCGTTTCCAGCATTAAAAAACTGTCGCCCAGCTTTTTCAGCGCTTCGACGGTCTTACCCGGCTCGCCCCCCGGCCCTATAAGCTGCCCGTAAACCTTCTCGCCGGCCAGCATTTTCCTTTTCAGATTCAGGGTCGCGTTTAGTCCCAAAGTCAAACTCCTCCTTAAAAAGATTTCCAGTGGTGATGCGGTGAAGCACCATCAGCAAGATTACCTAAACTGCTCACCCTGTGTCAAGTTAAGCCCGGTATCCGGTTTGTGATTCACAGTCATTGCTGTTATAATTGAGTGTAATTTTGCGTGGAAAAACAGCGCGGGGGAATTCAATGAAAGCTGAAATTATGTCCATCGGCACCGAACTGCTCCTCGGCGAGATAGTCGACACGAATACCCCGTATCTGGCCAACCAGTTGTCTGTACTCGGGATTGACCTCTATTTCACCTCCGCCGTGGGCGATAACTCAGCGCGGTTGCTGGGTACTCTCAAGCAGGCATGGGACAGGTCGGACATCGTTCTCACCACCGGGGGCCTCGGCCCCACGCAGGACGACATCACCCGTGACGTTATTGCGACGCTACTGGGTGAGAAGATGGAAGTGGACCCGCAGCTGAAGCAGGAGCTGGTTAGCTTTTTTGCCCGGCGGGGCATAGAGATGCCGGAGAGCAATATCAGACAGGCAACGGTTATCCCTTCGGCGACGGCGCTGGTTAACCCGCAGGGCACCGCCCCCGGCTGGTGGGTGGAAAAAAAAGGAAAGATTATCGTGGCTATGCCCGGTCCTCCGGGAGAGATGCATTATATGTGGGAAAACCAGGTTCTGCCCAGATTGCAGCAGAGGACAGGCGCGGTCATCCTGACACGCATGATAAAAACGTTTGGTACGTCAGAAGCTAAGGTCGACGAGATGTTGGCCGACCTGACGCCATCACCGAATCCGACGCTGGCGACCTACGCCAAGCTCGATGGTATCTATATCCGAATCGCGGCGAAGGCAGAAAAGGAAGTAGAGGCAAGGCGGATGGTAGATGGTCGTGAGGCTGACGTCAGGGCAATTCTGGGTGATATCATCTGGGGGATTGACGATGATACCCAGGAATCGATGGCGGGCAGAGCGCTTATTGATAAAAGCCTGTCGGTGGCCGTTGCCGAGTCGTTCACCGGCGGTTTTCTGACCCAGACGCTGGCCACGGCGGCAGACAACGAGCGCTATTTCAAAGGTGGTCTGATTGCGGCGACCGGCGAGGCTAAAATGGCACTGGGCCTTGACCCTAAGCTGGCCAAGAGCGAGGATAAAGCTGAGGTAGCCAGAGCAATGGCGGTCCTGGCGCGCCAGAAACTGGATGCCACGGTTGGCATAGGCATCGAGGGCGAAAGCGGCGTGGAACCGGAAAGCGGCATGGTGCCGGGCACGGTATACATTGCCACTGACAGTGACAAAGTTGACGTGCATACCGTCCAGAGTTACTCCGGGCGGCTCTACCAGATGAAACGCAGGGCGGCCTATTACGCGCTCTTTGACCTGGTGAAGTTACTGAAGGCATAGGATACTCCTGGTTGCCGGCGGCTTATTACCTGTCATATTTATTGTTTCCGCTTGCCCCTGAAAAATGGCTGGCGTATAATCAAAATAACGATATAAAGGAGGCATACCGAGCATTATGAAAGCAGTAGTTAAAGAAAAAGCAGCTCCCGGAGCCAGATTCATGGATGTTGATATTCCTGAACCTGGTCCGAAAGATGTCTTGATTAAGGTGAAAGCAGCGGCCATTTGCGGCACGGATATCCACATCATGGAATGGACTCCTTTCGCTCAGGCCAGACTCAAACCGCCGGTGATTTTCGGCCATGAGTGCAGTGGTGAGGTGGTGAAAGCGGGCAGTCAGGTGGCCGATTTAGCGGTCGGCGACCTGGTGGCGGTGGAAACTCACATTCCGGACGAAACCTGTTTTATGTGCCGGACCGGGCGCCAGCATATCTGCCAGAATATGGCGATAATCGGCGTGCATACTGATGGCGTCTTTGCTGAATACGCGAAAATACCGGCCGTCTGCTGCTGGAAGCTTCCCAGGGATACCAATCCTGACCTGGGGGCCATTCTGGAGCCCTGGGGAGTGGCCGTGAACGGCATCCTCAAGGGAGAGATAAATAACCGAAGCGTGGCGGTATTCGGCTGCGGGCCTATCGGCCTCATGGGGCTCGGCTCCATCAACGCCTGGGGCGCCAGCAAGATATTTGCCGTTGAGCCCTCGGAAACCAGGCTGAAAATGGTCCCCCAATTTGCCCCTGATGCCGTCCTGCTCAATCCCGCCAAGGAAGACGCGGTCAAGGCTATTATGGATGCCACCGGCGGATTGGGAGTGGACGTCTCCATCGATATCAGCGGCAATCCCAAGGGAATCCAGGGGGCATTGGCTGTGGTGCGGCGGGCCGGCAGGGTCAGCCTGGTGGGGCTGCCCTCGGATCCGGTAACACTTGACCTTACCGCCAACATCATCTACAAGGAAGTCAGGGTCTTCGGCAGCACCGGACGGATGATGTGGGATACTTGGTATGAAATGCAGAACCT
>JAUWLN010000185.1 GCA_030613665.1 Dehalococcoidia bacterium | reverse complement strand
CACCATGCCGGCGAGCAATATAAGATAGTTGGGAGAGATGCCGACCAGCAGTCCGGTGGCGCCCACGCCGACGATGCCTATGGTGAGCAGGATACGGGGACCGAAACGGTCGGCGAGCCATCCCGCCGGCAGCTGGCAGATCCCATAGACCACACCGAAGGCCGATATGATGAGTCCGGCGCGGGTGTAATCCAGGGCGAATTCGTCGCGGATATAGGGTAATAGCGGCACCGGCAGGGCAGTCACCAGGTGGTGGGAGAGGTGTGCCAGCATGAACAGGGGCATCAGTCCGCTAAAAAGAGAACGTAAACTGAATCTGCTTCTGATGGTGGTTTCCTTTCTGCGAAAAGAGGCGCTTCGGCGGGTTATCAGCGTATATGTATCATACCACGAGAGGGAGGTTGAGTTCTCGCCGCAGCCCCTGTCCTATCGGGCGGTTTACCTAGCGGCAACGGCGGCTTTTTCAATCCTGACGGCGCAAACCTTGAATTCCGGTATCTTGGCTACGGGGTCCAGCGCCGATATGGTCAGCTGGTTGGTGGGGCTCTCGGCGAAATGAAAGGTCATGAAGACAACGCCAGCCGGGGAGGCCTCGGTGAGCCTGGTTCTGGCGGTAACTGCGCCGCGCCGGGAAACCACCGTTATGGTTTCGCCTTCAGCAATGCCGAGCGCCGAACCATCCTGCGGATTTATCTCTACCAGCTCTTCATTGTGAAAGGCGTTGAGGCCCTTCACTTTTCGGCTCATGGTGCCGGTATGGTAGTGGAACAGGCTGCGACCGGTGGTGAGCACCAGCGGATAGTCTTCGTCGGGGGACTCCACCGACGGCCTGTACTCCAGCGGCACGAACTGCCCCTTGCCCCGGGTGAATTTTTCGGTATGCAAAATGGACGTTCCCGGGTGCTCATCAGTGGGGCAGGGCCACTGCAATCCCCCTTTTTCCAGGCGACGGTAGGAGATGCCTCCGTAGCTCGGTGTCAGCCCGGAGATTTCATCCATAATCTGTGACGGGTCACTGAAGCTGAAGCCGTCGCTGCCCATGCGCTGGCCGACCTGGCCGATAATCCACCAGTCCGGGCAAGAATCGCCTATTGGTTCAATTGCCTTTCTTATCCGCTGCACTCTTCGCTCTGTATTGGTGTAGGTGCCGTCCTTCTCGGCAAAGGTGGTGCTGGGTAGGACGATGTGCGCATATCGGGCGGTTTCGGTCAGGAAAAAATCCTGGACCACCAGCAGTTCTAGTCGCTGCAATGCTTCGATGGCGTGCTTGGCTTCCGGCTCGGTCAGCACCGGGTTCTCGCCCATGACATACATCGCCTTTATCTGGCCGTTGTGGGCGGCATCGAACATCTCGGTTACGGTAAGCCCGGCCCCGGCGGCAGGCAGCGAGCAGGACCAGCCCGCTTCGAATTTCTCCTTAATCGACTCGTTAGCCACGGCCTGGTAGCCGGGATAGACATTGGGCAGTGCGCCCATATCGCAGGCGCCCTGGACGTTGTTCTGGCCGCGCAGCGGGTTGACCCCTCCCCCCGGCTGGCCCACGTTTCCGGTGAGCATGGCCAGGTTGGCTACGGCAATCACGTTGTCCGTGCCGTGGGAGTGCTGGGTGATGCCCATGGCGTAAAAGATGGCCGCCGGGTGATTGGTGGCGTACATTCTGGCCGCCTGCACTATCTTTTCTTTGGGCACGCCGGTAATTCTCTCCACCGTATCCATGTCAAAACTGGACAGCGATTCCCTGAAGGCATCGAGGTTCTCGCAGCGCTCACCGGTAAAGTCTTTGTCCAGCAAATCCTCATCGACGATAACCCGGCACAGGCCCATCAGCAGGGCAACATCGCTGCCGGGATGGTGCTGCAGATAAATATCGGCATGACGGGCCAGCTCTATCTCTCTGGGGTTGGCCACGATGAGCTTTGTGCCCCGGCGCGCCGCGCGCTTCATTTCAAAGCCGATGACCGGGTGAGCCTCGGTGGTGTTGCTGCCGATGACGAGAAAGCAGCCGGAATCTTTAATATCACCGATGGAGTTGGTCATCGCCCCGCTCCCGAAGGTGGTGGCCAGACCGGCCACCGTGGGAGAATGTCAGAGGCGGGCACAGTGGTCGATATTATGCGTGCCGATGACCGCCCGTCCCAGCTTCTGAAGCAGGTAGTTTTCCTCGTTGGTACACTTGGCCGAGGAGATGATGGCGACCTCTTCCGGCTTATATTTTCCCAGCCGTGTCGCCACCTCGTCGAGAACCTCGTCCCAGGTTGTTTCACTGAATTCCCCGTTGCGCCTGACCAGCGGGTGGCTCAGTCGGTCAGGGTGATGGATAAATTCAGTAATACCGAAGCGACCCTTGACGCAGAGCTGGCCGCGATTGACATCGTTATCCCTGTCGCCCTGGACACATGTAACCTGCCCGTCTTTTACGCCGAGGTACATCTGGCAGCCAACGCCGCAGTAAGGGCAGGTGGTTTTCACTTCATAGTCCGTCTGGAGGGACATCTTTGGCATCAGAGCGCCCACCGGACAGCGCACCACGCACTCGCCGCAGGACCGGCACGCGGACTCGAAGAGGGAGGCGCTGTCAACGGGGCTGACCTGTTCGCGGTCTTCCCGGCTATTTATCTCGATAGCGCCCACCACGGTGACTTCATGGCAGGTACGAACGCATTTGCGGCAAAGGATACAGTAATTGCGGTCGATTTTGAAAAAAGGATTGCTGTAATCAACCGGGCGCGACCTTGTTTTGGGACGAACGGGCAGCTCGGTTATGCCCAGGTAGTCGACCACCTTCTGTAAATCACAGTGTCCGTTCTTGGGGCAGAGCACGCAGCGGTCGGTTACCGCCACGTTGCGCA
>JAUWLN010000006.1 GCA_030613665.1 Dehalococcoidia bacterium | reverse complement strand
CGAATGGATGACCATGCCAACCTCGCTTCCATCTATCATCTCGCTGGCGTGACCGAGAAGGCCAAAACCGGTTATGTCTGTGCCGGCGTGAATGCCTGCCTCCTGCATAAGCTCGGCGGCCTTCTGGTTGAGCGTGGTCATGCTTTTCACGATGCTGGCTTCCGCACTGGCAGACGCCACGCCGCCTTTTACGGCGGTGCTTATAATGCCTGTGCCCAGCGGCTTGGTGAGAATTAACCTGTCGCCATCGCTGGCACCGGCATTGAGGACCACTTTTTGGGGGTGAATGACCCCGCTGACGGAAAGGCCGTACTTCAACTCGTCATCCTCCACGGTGTGCCCGCCCACCACGATGGCGCCCGCCTCGTGCACCTTATCCAGACCCCCCGCCAGTATCTCATTCAGGATAGATATGTCCATGGTCTTTATGGGGAAACAGACGATGTTCATCGCAGTGAGCGGCCGGCCGCCCATGGCATAGACATCGCTCAGCGCATTGGCTGCCGCCACCTGCCCGAACGAATACGGGTCATCCACAATGGGCGTGAAAAAGTCCAGCGTCTGGATGACCGCAAGGTCGTCGGTAAGTTTATAAACGCCAGCGTCTTCCGCTCTCTCCATACCGGCTATCAGGTTGGGATGAGAGATAAAAGAAAGGCCGGCTAATGCTTTCTTCAGGTCTCCCGGACCTATTTTACAAGCTCAGCCCGCCCCGTGAACGGTCTCGGTGAGGCGTGGTCTCGTCTCGTCGCCCATCCATTTGCCTCCATAATCGTTACAGTCAAGTAATATTATAGACGCTAACCAGCCTCACCACAACCGGCCTGATGATATTATTTATTCTTTTGCCTCTACGATTTCGCAGCAGCCACACTCGCACTGTTCACTGGTGGCACAGGACTTACAACAGTAAAGGACACCTTCTTTCTCATGGCCATCACCGACAACCGCGCAGCCACAAACCGGGCAAATCTGCTCTGTCATACGGGCACCTCCTCTTATTTCTATTTATAATACGCCCCCTGCCGCCGGCCGTCAGTGACTTTTATCTCACCTTTGAGGCGCTTTCTTCAGCCGAGCCTTTTTTCGACGATTTCCCAGTTTAGGTTCTGGAAAAAGGCGGCGATGTAGTCCGCCCGCTTCAACCCGTAATCGGTCATGAAGGCGTGCTCAAAAACATCCATTACCAGGATGGGCTTGCCGCCGGCAAGGTGACCCGCCTCGTGCTCGTTTATCCACTGGTTGAAAAGCTGTCCGGTGACGTTGTCCTGGTAAAGAATCACCCAGCCGATGCCGCGCAGGGCGCCGGTGGCCCTGAAATCCTGCTCCCAGGCTTCATAGCTGCCGAACGCTTCTGCCAGCTTCCCGGTCACCGATTCCGGTCTGGTTGTCGGGCAGACAAGGTTTTCAAAGTAGTACTCGTGCAGTCTCATGCCGTTGAACTCGAAGCCAAAACGCCGCTTCAGTTCGGCGTATTCCGGGTTGGTGGCATCCTTCGCCTTGTCGTTCAGCAGTTCCACCAGCTTGTTGGTGTTATTGACATAACCCTGGTACAGGGTGAAATGGTTTTTCAGCAGCGTTTCACTGAAACCATCGATGCCAATAAGATAGCTGTAATCCTTTGCCTGATAGGCCATTTTGCTTTCCTCCTTTTCCCTTCCGGTTCAGTGTCTGCCTGACGACCGAAGCCAGCTATTTCATTAATTATAAGCGGCTGGAATATGGACTTCTGCGACTTAAATCACACTACCGGTATTTATTACGGCATTATGATATGCCTGTACCGGGTAAGTGTCAACCGGTCATTATACTTGACTGAAAGGGGGTCTGGAACTATAATATCACTCACCGTTGGAGTTGTTGCTCCGGACGAGGTAAAAATGGGGCTTGAAGATTACCGGCAGAAGCGTGAGTTCGGCAGGACGCCTGAGCCCGCAGGCGAAGCGGGCAGTGGTGAGGGAAATCGCTTCGTTGTGCAGAAGCATCAGGCGAGCCATCTGCACTATGACTTCCGACTGGAGATGGAAGGCGTGCTGAGAAGCTGGGCGGTGCCCAAGGGCGTGCCGGACATTTCGGGTGTGAGGCGACTGGCCGTGCAGACGGAGGACCACCCCGTTGACTACATAGATTTTGCCGGGACCATTCCGGGAGGGGAGTATGGAGCAGGAACAGTGGAAATCTGGGATAAAGGCACGTTCCGGCTGGACAGGGAAACAGCTGCGCAGCTGGAATTCACCCTGGAAGGGGAAAGACTGTCCGGGGCGTACGTGCTGGTCCATACCGACGGGAAAAACTGGCTCCTCTTAAAACGGAAAGAGAAGTCGCATTAATATAAGGCAGGTAAAAAATTTTGAAAGTTCTGGGAATCATGGGCAGCCCGCGGGTGAAGGGCAATACCGACCTGCTGCTGGAAGAGGCGCTGAAAGGGGCGCAAAGCCGGCAGGCCGAGGTAGGGAAAATTATCGTGGATAAAATGAAGATAACGCCCTGCCGCGAGTACTACGGCTGTCTCAAGGACGGCGACTGCGTCATGCGCGACGATATGGACGTTATTATTCCAAAGCTCCTTGAGGCTGACGGCATCATAGTGGCGTCGCCCATGTTCTTCTATGGAGTTACCGCGCAGCTGAAGGCGCTTATAGACCGCTGCCAGGCGCTGTGGGTGAGAAGGAACGTGCTCAAGACCCTTCCTGAATCAAAGAAGAAAGGAGTCTTCATTGGCGTGGGGGCGACGCAAGGCAAACAGCTCTTCGATGGGTCAATACTGACTGTAAAATATTTCTTCCAGGCCTTCGGCGCGGAGTACGTTGACGAGCTTCTGGTGCGGGGGGTGGACAAGAAGGGAGAGATTAAAGAGCACCCGGACCTGCTGAAAGAGGCATTTGCCCTGGGCGAGAGGCTCGCGCAAAATAGCTAAAAATTTCTGGGAATTTTTTCATTTTAAGCTAAAATAGGTTCCGAAAAAACCTTGACAAGTATATAAAGCGTCTGGTATCCTAATCCAGAATTATGTTCCCGAAACCGTTTGATAAATTCAGTGAAGATAATTCGGCGGAATTTTTTTATTTAGAGTAGCATGAGATTCTTAGTCACAGCGGTTGTTGCCTATTTAATTTACCTGGTTTTAACTGTAGGTTCCGGCAACATACTTCTCTGGAGTGCCGCGGAGTTAATCATCGGGGCGATTTTTGCCCTCGCGGTGGCGGCTCTGGTCAAGAATAGATACCTCTCAAAGAGCCTGCGCATGCTTAATCCGGTCAGGTGGTTCATCTGGCTTATCTATCTGTTCCCGTTCTTCTTCGCCATGGCGGTGGCCAATGTTGACGTCGCCTATCGCGTTATCACCGGCCGGATTAATCCGGGCATTGTGAAAATCTCCCCCAATCTGAAAAACGATATGGCTCTTACCATCCTGGCCAACTCCATTACATTGACGCCGGGAACTTTGAGCGTTGACGTGGACGAAGAGACCAACGACCTGTACGTGCACTGGATTAATGTGCAACCTGACGTGCTCAAGGAGATGCCCAGAGACTACCATGCGATTTGCAGCAATTTTCCTGACTGGGCCAGGAGGATAGCGGGATGATATGGCTTCCGGCGGCGATTGTGGTGACGGTTTGCATAATTATCGCCATTGTCAGAATTTTTATCGGACCGGGAGCGCCAACCCGCCTCGTTGCCTTTGATACCGTAAATACACTTGTCGTTGCCGTTATGGTGGTACTGGCTATCCAGTTCGACCAGGTCATTTTCGTTGATGTGGCCATTGTTTATGCCGTGCTCTCGTTTATTATGACACTCTACGTGGCCCGGTTTATCGAGGGGAAGAATTTTTAAATGGGTGCTTTGAACGTAGTAACCTACATATTTATAATAATCGGTCTCTTTTTCAATGTGATCGGCGTCTTCGGCCTGCACCGTTTTCCGGATGTGTACACCAGGCTGCACGCCGCCACGAAATGCACCACATTCGGCTCGATATTCCTTATCATGGCCGTGATTTTACAGTCGGCCGGTATCTGGGCGATGGAGGGGACTTACTCATCCCAGTCCATCCTCTCCATACACTCGGTAATTGCGCTTGTTGTTCTGCTCATCACCAACGCGACGGGCGCACATGCGATTGCCCGGGCAGCATATCGCAGCGGCGAAAAGCCGGCCAGGGCAGTTGTTGATGACCTTGAAGGGAAGGACAATGATTGACGCCGCTGTCTTGCATATCATAATGCCGCTGGTCATAGTCGTCTGCGCCATATTTGTGGCCGTCTGCAGAGACCTTCTGTATGCTGCGGTGGCGCTGGGGGTACTGAGCCTCCTTCTCGCTCTTGAGTTTTTCCTGTTGCGTGCTCCTGATGTGGCCATTGCCGAAGCGGGCATTGGCGCGGCGGTGACGACGGCCATCTTTATCATCGCCATCAGGGCGACGAAGCGTATGGAGTAGCCATGAGACAGATTGTTGCCTGGTTTGCTTTGATAATAATGGTTGCGGTCCTGATAACCGGGGCGCTGCTCATGCACCCGTTTGGTTACCCGCCTTCCGATATGGATGATTACATGATTGCCAATTCTCAGGCGGAAACCGCGAGCAATAACGTGGTGGCGGCAGTCCTGTTTGACTATCGCGGCCTGGACACACTGGGGGAGGCCACCGTCCTCTTCACCGCGGTGGCCGGCGTGCTGCTCCTTTTCCGGTCTTTGAAGAAGAAGGAGAAAAATACGTAGATGCTGTCGAAAATCGTGCGCACCATATCGAATCAGCTGATACTGTTTGTGCTCATATTCGGGCTGTACGTTATCATGCACGGACACGTTACACCGGGCGGGGGCTTCCAGGGCGGTGCCATCATTGCTTCCGGTGTGGTCATGCTGATTGTGGCTTTCGGTTCCACCGAGATAAAGAAATCACTCCGCGAGAGCCATCTTTCTATAGTTGAAAGCAGCGGCGCCCTGATATTTATCGGGCTGGCCTTTGCCGGTATGGGCACCATATTCTTTTACAATTTCATGGTTGGCACGCCTTTCTTCGGTGGAATTCCGCCTGCCGGACCCAATCCGGGCGACGTGTGGACGGGGGGAGTCATCCCGCTGATGAACTTCGCAGTCGGACTGAAAGTTATCGCCGGTCTATCCGCGATAGTTCTCGCCATGGCGCTATTTTCCAGCGGGGAGGAAATGGAAGAATGATGCAGTATATTCCATATAACATACCCTTTATCGCGGCGGCACTACTCGTGGGTGTGGCGCTCTTCATTCTTGTGTTTAAGCGGAATCTGATAAAAATCGTGATGGGCATCGCCATTCTGGAAGCCGGGGTCAACCTGTTTCTGATAACCCTGGGGTACCGGGCGGGAGGTGTTGCTCCCATCTATACGGTTACGCCGGAAGGGATTATGGTGCTGCCGGTGCCGCAGGCACTGACCCTTACCAGCATCGTCATCGGTGTTTCCGTGATTGCACTGATGCTGACCCTGGTGATGTATATCTATCGCCATATGGGCGATGCCGATACCAGGAAATCAAGGTTGCTGAGAGGATAGAGTTTGGAGTACTTAACCGTACACTCGCCGATACTGATTGTGGCCATACCGCTGCTCGCGGCATTTATCACGCCATTAATCAGCCGCATAGGCAATAGATTTCGGGATACGGTCAACCTCACCCTTCTCGGCTTTGTCACTTTACTGATAGCCATACTGGCCATAGACGTCTATACGAATGGCACCCGCATCTATACCCTTGGCGCTGCGGTGCCGGAGATGGCCATACCTGAGAGCTACATGGTGCCGATACGTATCATGTTCCAGGTGGATGGCATCTCGATATTCATGGGCCTGACCACGACGGTGGTTATGGTGGCGGCGTTTATCTATTCCCTGAACTTCTTGAAAGACCAGACCGGGCAGGACCGGTTCTATTCGCTGTTCATGCTTTTGTATGTGGGCATGATTGGCCTGGTATTCACCGGTGACATGTTCAACCTGTTCGTCTTCCTCGAGATATTGTCCATCGCCGGCGCTGGCCTTGTCGCATACCGCACCAACCTGGCTGATGCCGTGGAGGGCGGTTTCAAATACATCGTCATTTCGGCGGTCAGTGCCCTGCTGGTGCTTTTTGCCATCGGTATACTGTACGGACAGTACAACCTCCTGAGCATCGCGGCGCTGGCCCAGAATATGCAGTTCAACACTCTGGACATGATTGCCCTGGCAATGCTGGCCATCGCCTTCTTCATGAAACTGGCGGGCGTGCCTCTGCACATGTGGGCGCCGGATACTTACGCCGTGGCACCGGCAGGTATCACGCCCATGATTTACACCTCCAGCGCCGTCTCCATGTATGCCCTCTACCGGGTAACTTTTACGCTGTATGGCGGCCGCTTTGATACCGCGGCCATCGGCTGGATAATTATCATTCTGGGCGTGCTCAGCATGTTTATCGGCGTCATGATGGCGATTCACCAGACGGATATCAAACGCCTTATGGCCTACCACGCCATCTCGCAGAGCGGGTACATGTTGCTCGGCGTGGGCGTGGGGCTGGCGGTGCTCACCAACCCTGTGGCGCTGGCCAATTATGGAAGAGACGCCATGAATGGCGGCATATTCCACATCATAAACAATGTCCTCTACAAAGGTATGCTCTTCCTCACCGCGGAAGCCATTTTCTTCCGCATCGGGACCAGGGATTTGAACAAGATGGGCGGCCTGGGCCATAAAATGAAATGGACGACGATTTTCTTCATCATCGGGGCGCTCGCCATTTCCGGAATCCCACCATTTAACGGGTTTGCCTCGAAACTGCTTATCTACGAATCAGTGTTTCGCTTTAACCCGCTGCTTTCGATTATTGCCATGTTCGTGTCGCTGGTGACGCTGGCGTCATTCACCAAGGTATTTTATTCCGCCTTCACCGGGCCGGAAATGCCCGCCTACAGAGAGGTCAGGGAAGTTCCCCGGTCAATGCTCATCGGGATGGGTATCATGGTGGTCTGCATCATCTTCTTCAGCATCTTCCCCGGCCTGGTGGTGGATACCATCGTGGCCCCGGCGACGGATGCCCTGATTGACCAGGCTGGATATATTAACGGCGTCATGGGCGCTGCACCATAGAGATAATGATAATGCAGAAGAAAGGCAAATAGAGGTCAGGAGATAGGGAATTGTCAGTAGTAACGTACGGGTACGCGGTCTGGAGTCCAATCATCTGGCTGATAGTGCTGCTGGTGATAGCGGCGATTGCGCTCTATGTGCGGAGTCGCGGCCAGAAGCGCTACAAGAAGGGGACGGCGCAGACCGATATCTTTCTCTCTGGAATTCAGGTGCCACCGGCCGAACAACGCCATATTCCGGCACATAACATATACTGGGGCTTTTTTGAAGCGTTGAAGGGATTCTATAGCGCCATGATGCGACCGCATACCGGAATTCTCAATGATTACATGCTCTGGCTGGTAGCCGTAATGGCGATAACGGTCCTCGTGCTGATTATAGTAATTTAAAACGGAGAGAGTATTTCAGGAAAGACGATGAATTTAAAGGCATTTAACCGAGCACTCTGGGTATACCACCTCAACACCGGGTCCTGTAACGGCTGTGATATTGAAATCTTAACCTTGCTGACACCGCGCTACGATGTCGAGCGCTTCGGCATCATGCTGGTGGGCTCGCCGCGCCATGCCGATGTTTTGCTCGTTACCGGGCCGGTGGGGCGCAGCATGGCGGACAGCGTGCGGCGTGTCTATGAGCAGACCCCGGACCCCAAAGTGGTCATGGCGGTGGGTAACTGTGGGGCGGAAGGTGGTGTCTTTCACGAGGCTTATAGCCTGGCCGGGCCTATCGACCAGATAATACCGGTGGACGTGTATGTCACCGGCTGCCCGCCCAGACCGGAGGCGATTATCGAAGGGGTGGTGAAGGCCTGGGCGAAATTGGAGACGCTGGCCAGGCAGGAGGTTTCATAGGTGGAGAAGCTTAGCCCACAGGGAATCGTTGATAGCTTCAAGGAAGCACTTGGTGGTGGTTTCGTTGACGGCAAAATCTACGAGCGTGAGGTCGCCGTCAAGAAGAACCGCTTCCGCAGCATATGGATACATGTCAAAAGAGAGGCACTCCGGGAGGCAGTTCAGCATCTGTCCAGGATTCAGAAATATCCTCACCTTGTTATCATCTCGTCAAGCGACCTGGGAGACGACGTGGAGCTGATATACCACTTCACCGTTTACTACGGCAGTCATCTGGAGGAGATAAGCGTGGGGCTCAGGGTTACTCTTGCCAAGAAAGACCTGAAGATTCCCACCATAACTGACCTCATACCGGGGGCTATCTTTACCGAGCGTGAGACGCAGGAGATGATGGGGGTGGAGGTTACTGGTATCCCGGACGGAAGAAGATTGTTTATCGCCGACGATATTCCTGAAGGCGTATATCCCTGGAGAAAAGATGAGACCGGACCAGATAAATATTTACGGATTCTGCCGGGCAGGAAGCCGAAGGGGAAAGAGTAAGGAAGGGTAGCAGGAAAAATGGCAGTTAACGATACGGAGAAAACGACCTACACCATACCGATAGGACCCATTCATCCCGCACTCAAGGAGCCGATACAGCTCGACCTTGAGATTGACGGGGAGCAGGTCGTTGATGTCGATATAAAAATAGGGCAGGTGCATCGCAGCGTGGAATGGCTGGGGATGAACCGCAATAATCCCGTCCAGACATTATACCTGGCAGAGAGAATCTGTGGCATCTGCAACATCTGCCACCCGTTCTGTCTGGTTCTGGCGGTGGAGCAGGCGGCGGACATTGTGGTACCGGAGCGCGCCGAGTATATCCGGGTCATCGCCGCCGAGATGGAGAGAATACACTCGCATATCCTGTGGGCCGGTGTAGCCGCCCATGAGATTGGCTTTGACACCGTCTTCTATCTCACCTGGCGGGTCCGTGAAGAAATCATGGACATGATTGAATATGTATTTGGCAACCGGGTGACCAAGGCAATATTCCAGATTGGTGGGGTGAGAAGGGATATTACCGCGGAACAGCTGCCCCGAATACAGCAAGGGCTGGACTATTACAAGAGCATTTTCGAGCAGCTGAGGCGTATTTTCCTCGAGGACGAGACGGTAAAGATGAGGACGAGAAACGTCGGCATCCTCCCGTATGAAGATGCGATGAAGCTGGTTACCGTGGGGCCGACGGTCAGGGCCAGCGGCGTACCGAAGGACGTGCGGCAGGACCAGGCGTATTCCGCCTATGCTGACCTCAACATAAAGGCAATAACGCCGGATGTTGTGACTGGAACTGTGGTCGGTGACGTTTACGACCGCATCATTGTCCGTCTGTTTGAGGTGGCGCAGTCGATTGAAATAATAGAGGAATGTATCAAAAATATGCCTGAAGGCCCCCTACTGGCCGAACCCAAGATGCCTAGACTGCTGAAACTGCTCACCGATGCCGAAGGCGAGGGCGTGGGGCGCGTGGAAGCACCGCGCGGCGAGGATATCCACTACGTCCGTATGGAGACGGGCGTGAGTACGCTGTCAACCTGGAAGGTGAGGGCACCCACGTACATTAACCTGGTTGCCGTGCCTACCATGCTCAAGGGCATGCAGATTGCCGACGTGCCCATCGCATTCGCTTCCATTGACCCTTGTATGTCCTGCACCAACCGGGCAATAATTACCGATAAAGCCACGGGGAAGAAATCCGTGATGGACTATGAGGAGATGCACCGGCTCTCCGTACAAAAAACGAAAGAGTTACAGAGATGAACTTGCTGGGAGACAGTTTGCTACAGGACGTAATCGTAATCATTATTGGTTCCGGTATCGTTGTCATCATCGGTGCTATCTTTGGCATGCTGTACCGCGGTATTGACCGCAAACTGGTGGCGCACATGCAGGGAAGGGTAGGCCCGCCCATCGTGCAGCCCTTCCGCGATATGCAGAAACTGCTTATGAAGGAGAGCATTATACCCAGGGGCGCCATATCGTGGCTGTTCACGGCGGCGCCTTTGCTGGCCATCATTTCCTCCAGTGTGCTGCTCCTCTATATACCGCTCTTCGGTCAGCCGGCGCTGCTCGGCAGGTACGGCGATGTGATACTGGTGCTTTATCTGCTCATTGTGCCCTCGCTGGCCTTTGTCGTCGGCGGGTTCGCTTCCAGTTCCCCGTATGCCACCGTGGGCTCCCAGCGCGAGATGATTATCATGATGAGCTACGAACTGCCGCTGGCAGTGGTCATCATGGCCATCGCCTGGAAAGTCAGCCAGGTCACCACGGCGAACCCGTTCCTCATGAGCACAATAGGCTCGTATCCGATATGGAACCTGGTGGGACCGGTGGGTAGCGCCGGAGTGATATTAATGCTGATTGCTCTGGTGGTGGTTACCATCGGAGAGGCCGCCAAGGTTCCGTTTGACATTGCCGAGGCGGAAACGGAAATCGCCGGCGGACTGCTCGTTGAGTATTCAGGAAGAAACCTGCTCATGTTCTACCTGGCCGACGTCGTCAAGGCGTTTGCCATGGTGGCATTGATGGTAGCGCTGTTCATTCCCTACAACCTGTCGCCCTATATCGGGGTGCAGGCCGCGTTCCCCGCGGGCATCATCGATGCGCTGTTCTTCCTGGTCAAGGTCTTTGTCGTCATGTTCTTCAGCATCACGCTGATACGTGCCGTCATGGCGCGATTTAAAATCACGCAGGCCAGCGGGGTGTATGTTATCGCCATGACGGCCATCGCTCTGGCTGGCATGTTGCTTATCTGGGTTGACTCCATGATTTGAGGTTTGATATGTGGGAAGGCGCGCTTACAATAATTAAACAGCTCTTTCAGAAACCGGCAACCAACCTGTTCCCGGCCAAATACGCGCCGGAATCAACGCTTGACCTGCTTGACAAGGTGGGCAGGCAGGAAGTGGCGCTGAACCCGCCGGTTGCGGTGCCGCCGCAGTTCCGTGGCAAGATAGCCTATGACCGGCAGAACTGCACCGGCTGCCAGCAGTGCGTTAAAATATGTCCCACCATGGCTATTGAGTTTTTGCCGGAGGAACGCAAGGTCAAGATATTCATTTCTCGATGTTGTTTCTGCGCTCAGTGCGTTGACGTCTGCCCGGTGCATACGCTGGCCATGACGGAAGAGTTCCTCCTCTCCAGCTACGACAAATTTGCCGACGAGCTCATCGTGACTGATAGCGGAGAACTTCCCGGGTCAGTGAAAAGAAAGGCAAAAAGCCCCGGGGCAGAAGAGGCATTGGAAGACCAGTAAGCCTTCGTAACAGGCTCGCTCACTCAAGCGCTCTGATTTCGTCCAGACGTTCCTCAAGTATCAATTCAGCCACGCGTTCGCCGTTTTTCCGCACGGGAGAGGAAAGTCTGCTCCCGGCTTTCATAGACTTCGGCTGAATACCGATGATGTGTACCTGTCCGCAGAGTTCCTGTACGTATGAGATAAGGGTCGATAATGGCATACTGTGTGTGGAGAAGGACAGGGTGGCTATTTCCCCCGGTGACAGCCGCCTGGTTGAACCCGGGGGCAGTCCCATGTCTGCCGCATCAACCAGTATCAATTGTTCCGGCCGGTCCTGGCGGATGACCGAGGTATAGCTTTCCGGCGCGCTGCCCGCATCTATGGCTGTAATGGCCTGTCGGTCGGGGGTTGATGGGCCTGGGACGCTGGATTCTGCCGCCAGCTTCTCGTTTATCCTTCGAGCGACGAACGGGCCGACGGCATCGTCACCGCCCAGCGGATTGCCGATGCCCAGAATAATTCTATGGCTCACCTGAGTATTCTAGTTGCCCGGCCCGCGCTTATCAAGTCGAAGCTGATAGCACTGGGTCGAGGCGTGATAGTATATCCCCCATTGTGCCGATGGTAACGTCATAAAACGGAATATCCAGGCCGCTGGCCGCGATGGCCTTCTGTGCCATATGCACCAGTCCGGAGCAGCAGGGCACTTCCATGTGCACCACGGTGAGGCTTCTCGGTGTTGCCTGGCGCAGAACGGCGACGAGTTTGCTCAGGTGGGCACCGAAATCGTCGAGCTTGGGGCAGGCCACCAGCAGGGCGCGGTCTTTTAAGAACTCACGGTGAAAGTCAGCATAAGCGAAGGGAACACAGTCGGCGGCCAGGAGGATATCGGCGTCCTTCAGAAACGGTGCCGAAGGCGGCACCAGGGTCAGCTGCACCGGCCAGTGGGCCAGCGTTGACGTGATGGTGGTCGCGGCTGATTCGGGCGGTTCGGCTTTTCGGGGTTGAAAGCGGGCAACATTGGCCGCAGGGCAGCCGCAGGGAAGCTCATTCTTTGGCTGCTCCTGTAAATGTTGCTCAACCGCCTCCTCATCGAACTCATCAGCCTCACGCTCCTCGATGATGAGCGCTCCCTGCGGGCATTCTCCCAGGCAGGCGCCGAGCCCATCGCAGTACTGCTCCTTTACCAGCTTTGCCTTTCCGTCGATTATCTGCAAAGCCCCTTCGGCACAGGAGGGCACGCAAAGGCCGCAGCCATCGCATTTTTCTTCATCAATCCTGATTATTTTTCTGAGATGCTTGGTGACCATTTTTATTCCTCCTTTGCTGTTGACTCCTCGCCTTTGAGTTGCTGCCACCTTTCCTCGCCAAGGCACTGCCGGGCGGAAGCGCACCAGTCAATGCAGGAAGGGGTTTTCTCCTTGTACACGTACTGTCCGCATTTCTGGCATTTCACCCGCATTTCATCGGAAAAAATCTCCACCATGGCGCCGCAGCTCGGGCACTTGTGGAGGGAAACCCTCAATTTGCGCATATCCTGACCGGGACACCGTATCATGAAAACCATCTCCTCCGTTTTAAATGACTGCTTTTTACTATATAAATATTATCTTTATTTCATGCGGGCGACTATGATTTACATCACATAACTGCCGGAAAAGCAGGATTTATTACCGGGCTGATTAAGTGGCGGATGCTCACCGCATCATACGGTTGGCGGGCCTTCGGCGAGTGCCCTGAGCTTGGCCTCGTCAAGGATGACGAGTTGACCGCGAGAGGTGCGGATGATACCCCTCTCACTCAGCCCGCCGGTCAGGCGGATGGCGGTCTCCGTGGTCATGCCCGCCATGTCAGCCAGTTCCTGCCGTGTGAAGGGCAGAATGTTGCCCATCCTGGAAGCAAGCATCAGCAGAATGCGGGCCAGCCTTTGTTCTACTCTCTCCCCGGCCAGGTCCTTCAGTCGACCCTGCGCATCGCGGAGGCGACCGCCAAGAATGTTGATTATACGCAGCGCCACTTTCGGGCGGGTGGCTAGAAAATCGAGGAAATTCTGCCTGTTTATGCCCAGCACCTTGCTGGCAGGAATAGCCTGAGCAGAAGCCGGATAAGACCTGCCTTCAAAGACGGCCACCTCGCCGAACATCTCGCCCGGCTCAAAGAAGGCGATGATGAATTCTTTGCCGGAAGACGCGTGCTTGACCACCTTTATCCTGCCCTGGGCGATGACGTAGAAATAATCGGCCTCGTCGCCTTCCCAGAAAATGAATTCACTGGGCTGGAAGCTGCGCTCAACCGACAGCCCGGCCAACCCCGAAAGCTCTTCCTCGTTCAGGCTGGAAAAGATCAGGGACTTCTTTAAGATTTCGGATTTCTCTGCCGGTAACAAAGCTCATCCTCTCCCGGTTGTGGCCGTTCCTGTATCTACCCGGATACAGCACTCCTGCCGGAGATTTCCTGGTTCTGATGCCATTTGCAGACAGCGTCAACTATCTCCTCGGTGTCATCGCAGACCCGGAGCAAGTGCAGGTCTTCTTCCGAAATAAAACCTCCGGCCAGCGTGTGGCTCTTCAGCCAGTCCAGAAAGCCCTTCCAGTAGTCACTGTCGCATAACAGCACCGGAAAGGGCCTGATTTTGAGGGTTTGCATGAGGGTCATCACTTCGGTTAGCTCGTCAAGCGTCCCCAGCCCGCCGGGCATGATGACGAAGGCGGTGGCGTATTTCACCAGCAGCACCTTGCGGACAAAGAAGTGACGCAGCGAAAGGGAAATATTGGAATAGGGGTTGGGCAGCTGCTCTTCCGGCAGCTCAATGTTGACGCCTACTGATTTGACTCCGGCAATGGAAGCACCTTTGTTGGCGGCCTCCATTATCCCGGGTCCGCCGCCGGTGATTATGGCAAAACCAGCCTCGCCCAGGCTGCGGGCGATTTCTTCCGTTTTCAGGTAAAGCCTGTCACCCGGCTTCACCCTCGCTGAGCCATAAATGGAAACGGCTGGCTCCACGCCGGAGAGCCGGTCGAATCCCTCCACAAGCTCACCGATAATGCGGAACATACGCCAGGATTCTTCTTTGGCCAGTTCATTGATTTCATATTCCTGTGGCATGGCTTTCTCCCTGTCTCAGTAATCTTAAGTTATGTATTGCTATCCTTTTCGAATGCAGATATCAGGAAACGGGCGATTTTGCGCCGGATAAACGGGTACCATAACCAGAAGGTGGCGTGAGTTCCCGGGAACCAGCTTAGGGCCGGTTTGCCGGAGGCCTCCCAGAGGTCAAGGGTGGCTTCTTTCGGTATGTATTCGTCCCAGAGGGCATTGAGCATCAGCACGGGACGTTCCTTCAGGTAGTGTCCGTAGGTCATCGGGTCAATCAGAAAGACCTGGCTGGGCGGTGGTACGTTCTCATAGCCCGTCTCCACAACCTCGCTCAGGTACTGCCTGTAGACCTGCTGGTCATGGTTGTATTCCTCCTCGGTGACGCTGTAGCCGTTCCGCATGGATTTCTTGCGGCTGAGATGCCATATCTTCTGCGAGTTACCGCCGGCGACGAGAAAAGCGCCCGCCTTTATACGGTCGTCTATGCCCATGGTTATCGCCGAGATGAAGCCGCCAAAGCTAATGCCGATTACCCCTACTTTTTCCGTGTTAATTTCGGTACGACTTTTTGCCCAGTCGATTGTCTGGCGCACATCGGTTACGGAAATGACGTAGTGTTCAAACCACTCTTCAGGGGTGAGGGCGGGGTAGCGGTATTTAACCTCGTCCGGCATGCGCCGGGAATGAAATACCGAATAAAGAGCCAGGCAGGCCATGCCCTTCTTGACCAGCGACCGTGCCAGCATCTTGCAGGGGATGAGGAGCTGGTCGCCGACGCCGTGGAATAATATTACCAGCGGCGCACCGACGGTGTCCAGCGGCCGGAAATACTCGGCCATGACGGTATTGTTCTTTTCATAGCGCGTCGGATGGGCGGTGGGATAGCGAACCGTATAGTGTGCCCACTGGCGGTGCGTCTGTATCAATTTCATATCGGCGTGCAGCCCATCGCCTGAGTAATGGAATGGATTCACATCTCACCTTATTAAAATTATGGTTTAATGACCGGTCCACTGTGGTATCTCAAACAGGGGCACCCCTTTATCGGTTTTTAATTTCTGGAGCTTGGTAAAAAGCACCGCTTAAGATACCTGGCACTCACGGTATCATCAACGATTTTCGGCGGTTTGTCAAGCGCCGCCGCATGGTTGCGGAGTATCTATAATGGTGCGTAGCTTTCGGTTGGTGTTTGACCGTGCTATTTGGTAGAATAGCCTGTAACATACCGTCTAGCTCCCTGAAGCTGACACTGTATATCTGGAGGATGATTTCGACCGTGCTGACCGTTCGACCGGAAACACCTGAAGACATTGATCCCATTCACTATGTTAATGAACAGGCGTTTGGCCAGGAGGAAGAGGCGGAAATTGTTGCTAAGCTGCGTGACCGGGCGGCGCTGACTGTCTCCCTGGTAGCATCTCAGGAAAATGAAGTTGTGGGGCATATTGCTTTCAGCCCGGCGGCGATAGAATTGGAATCTTTGAGCTTCGAAGCAGTCACCCTCGCTCCGATGGCAGTTTTGCCGGCATATCAAAAACAGGGCATCGGGGGGCAGCTTATTCGCGCCGGCCTTGAGGAGTGCCGAAGTCTTGGCTACGAGGTTGTTGTGGTTCTGGGTCACCCGACCTATTACCCGCGCTTCGGTTTTGTGCCGGCTAAACCAAAGGGCATAACCTGTGAATTTGAAGTACCCGAGGAAGCTTTCATGGTTCTGGAGCTTCGGGAGGGGGCATTAACGGGCAGAAGCGGAATGGTTAAATTTCAGCCCGAGTTCCTGTAGACCGCGTGAAGTAAACTCACGCAATGGCGCTCAGGTATAAATAGGTAGAACTTTCACAACCACATTCTATATAGAAGGAGGAAGTCATGATAACCACCGATAAACTGATTGTATGTGCTGCTATCTGCGGCAGTTTTCTGGGCAAGGAGGCAAATCCGAACATACCGACCAGCCCCGAGGAGATTGCCGAAGAAGCATATCGCTCCTGGAATGAAGGTGCTGCTATGGCCCATATTCACGCCCGCAATAAAGATGGTTTGGCCACTACCGACCCTGAAGTCTTTAACGAGATAACCCGCCTCATAAGAGGCAGGAATTGTGATATTGTTCTTGAATTCAGCACTTCCCCGGGACGTGAAGAGGGTGCGAGTATCGAAGATGGGTTTAGAGTCCTTGAGGCTAACCCGGAACTGGTGTCCTTCAACGTTGGAGTCGCTGTTTTTATGCGCGCCGGAAAGGAACAAATCAGGCCCTGGACGCGTTCCTTCGGTGAAAGAATGCTCAATGCGTTGCTGGAAAAGGATATCAAACCTGAATTTGAGCTGCATGGCGGATTGAGCAGTATCGCCGTGGATGTCAAATATTATATTGAGAATATCCCGCTCCCCAAACCTTACTGGATTGACTTTCCTCTGGGAATGCAAAGGACGGCGCAGAATGCGACCCCCTATACGCCGAGAACTCTGATGCACCTGGTTGACCAGCTTCCTGAAGATTCGATGTTCATGACCCTTGCCGTTGGCGCTGACCAGACACCGGCCGTCGTCCAGTCAATTCTTCTGGGCGGCCATACTCGGGTCGGCTTTGAGGACAATATATATTACAGCCGGGGAGTTCTGGCCAAGAGCAACGCCGAGTACGTTACCAGAATAGTCAGGATAGGTACGGACCTCGGGCGGAAGATAGCTACTCCGGATGAGACGCGTGATTTACTGGGAATAAAGAAACTTCAGGATAAGAAGAAATCCACCGGGAAGTGATACTGATTTCGGCAGATTGAGGGAGCGGAGAGAATGCTGATAAAAAACACTCCGGTTATAGAGACCGACGTGTTGATAGTTGGTGGGGGTGGCGCCGCCGCCCGGTCGGCAATCGCCGCGGATGCGGTGGGGGCCAGGACTCATATGGTGGTGAAAGGGGTCTTCGGCTACAGCGGCTGTACACCGATAGCTATGGGAGGCTATGCCGCTGTCTTCGGCAACGTTGATTCCAGAGATAACTGGGAAGACCATTTCCGGGATACCTGTATCGGCGGGGGCCTGCTCAACAACCAGAAACTGGTGGAAATCCTGTGCCGTAATGCCCCGGACCGATTCAAGGAACTGGAAAGTTATGGTTCTCTGTTTGACCGGGATGATAATCAGAGGTATTTTCAGCGACAGCTCGGGGGACATCGCTACCCCAGGACCTGTATCAGCGGCGACCGTACCGGCGGGGAAATGATACGCGGGCTTTGCTGTGAGGTGCTCAGAAGGAAAATCAATGTCACCAATGACTGCATGGTATTAAAGCTGCTCGTGGAGGACAGAAGGGCCGTTGGTTGCGTTGCCTATGATATGAGAAAGGGAAGCTTTCAGGTGTTCAGGGCAAAAGCGGTAATTCTTGCCTGCGGCGGGAGCGGTCAGATATTCAAGTATTGCATTGCCCCTTACGGGAAAGCTGGTGATGGTAACAGGATGGCCCTGGAAGCGGGCGCCGAACTGGTTGATATGGAAGTCTTCCAGTTCCACCCCACCGGCTACATTGCACCCAAGTCTATAGCCGGGCAGCTGATAACCGAGGCGGTGCGGGGTGAAGGAGGGAGGCTTTTTAACAAACACGGCGAGCGTTTCATGGCAAAATACAACCCGCAGCAGCTGGAGCTTGCCTGCCGGGATTTTACCTCGCGGTGCATTTATTTTGAGGTACAGGAGGGGCGGGGCACCGAGCACGGCGGCGTCTATCTGAGCGTGACCCATCTGCCAGCCAGTGTTATCGAGGAGAGGCTGGACACTGTGCTAATGAGGGGGCAGAACGACGGCCTGGATATCAGGAAGGAGCCGGTCATCGTCTATCCGTCTTCTCACTATCAGGATGGCGGTGTGGTGGTGGATACCAGCTGGGAGTCGACAAAGGTCAGGAATCTATATGCCTGCGGCGAGAGCGCCGGTGGGGTACATGGCGGCAATCGACTCGGCTCCAATTCGCTGCCGGATTTGCTGGTGGCGGGGAAGATTGCCGGTGAGGCGGCTGCCCGGGCAGTTCTGTCAGGGAAACACGGCACAATCAATGAAGCCAACTTCGGTGAGGAGCTTGCCAGGACCGAGGGGGAGATATCGGATGTTGTGGGGACAGATAACGGGATAAATCCGATAACCATCAGGAATGAGATAAAAGAGCTATCCTGGGACTACGTGGGCATTGCCCGGAGTGAAGAAAAGCTCAAGCACGCCCTCGATACCCTTAATGATATCAAGCAGAGTCGTTTGCCGCGCATCGGAAACGGAAGCGGGGCTTACAACACGAACTTCATCGAAGCCATGGACGTGCGGAGTATGATTGTATCTGCGGAAACGATGGCGAGGTCGGCGTTGATGAGGACCGAAAGCAGGTGCGGCCATTTTCGGGAGGATTATCCTCTCCCGGACAAGGACTGGACGGTGAACATAGTTGTTCGCCAGGACGAGGATGGTCAATACGCTCTGACCAGGACCCCGATTGTGAAAACGAGGCTTGACCCTGACGAGATGGAACTGCCGGCGTTCCCGGTATCCGGGAAAATTGAGGAGTAGATGCTTATTTCAGAAGGAACCACGATTAAGGTTTTGAGGGGAGTCTTGTGAGTAAACCGTTCTCGATAAAGGTGCTTCGCTATGATTCCCAGCTGGACAATGACAGGCCTCACTACGAAGAGTACTCTGTCGACTACTATGAGGGCATGAGGATATGGCATGCCATAGATGATGTCAATCTGAAACACGGGGCAAACATAGCCTCGCGATTGTCCTGCCGGGAGTTCCTGTGTGGCATCTGTACCATAATGGCTAACGGGAAACCCACTTTAGCCTGCAAAGCGCCGGTGGAGAATGGCATGGTTCTGGAGCCCTTGCCCTATTTCCCGGTGACCAGGGACCTGGTGGTCGACCGGGATATCGCCGAGAGGCGGTTTCAGGAACTCAGGCCGTGGCTGAGTCGTGACGATGATATATCACAAATAGAGATGAAAGCGTCTCAGTCCGAGGTATTGCCGGCCAGGGAGATGTCCCAGTGTCTTGGTTGCCTGGCCTGCCTGGTGGCGTGCCCGGTGATTAAGGAAGGCTGGGAGACCTTCGCCGGCCCGATGTACCAGGTTCATCTGGCAAAATCTGCCTTTAACCCGCTGGATACCGCAAAGAGGGTAGCCGAGGCCGCTCAATATGGGCTGTTTAACTGTACCCAGTGCGGTGCCTGCACGGATGTATGCCCAAAGGGAATTAATATTCAGGAGAAGGCTATACGACAGCTCAGGACGTTGTTCCTTAGAGAAGAGGAGATTCCTAAGCCTGTAAAAGAGGTGAAGGAAAACACCAAGCGAAAATCCAATCCCTTCGGGAAGGAGGGAAAGTGGCATTGGGCGGAAGGGCTGAACTTACCCAAAAGCGGGGACACGGTATTCTTTGCCGGTTGCCTCTCATCCTTCGAATCAGGCGACACCCTGAAAAAAGCGGTAGCTCTGTTGAGAAAAATTGGGATTGAGGTTGCCTGCTACGCTGAAGATGAGCCATGTTGCGGTTCTCCAGTCTTGAACATGGGGGATGAGGATGGGTTCAGGGAAAATGCGCAGGACGTTGCCCGCAGGTTCCGGGCGAGGGGAGCAAAGACAGTCATCACCGGTTGTGCCGAATGTTATCGGGTTTTTACCCTGGATTATCCGAAGTACCTGGCGGGCATAGAAATGCCTGAGGTTAAGCATATTTCACAGGTCATCGCCGAATCCAAGGATAAATTGGGCGTTATCAGCCGGAAGATGCCGGAGACCAGGATAACATACCATGACCCGTGTCGCTTGGGGAGAGACTGCGGGCTTTACCAGGCGCCGCGAGATGTTATCGGCGCTGTCAGCGGGATTGAGCTTCATGAAATGGCGAAGACCAGGGCCGATTCGTTCTGCTGCGGTGCCGGCGGTGGGGTGAAGTTAATCAATAACGATCTGGCAATAGCCCTGGGGAAAGAAAGAATCAGGCAGGCCAGGGAAACCGGCAGCTCGGTGCTTGTATCCGCCTGCCCGTGGTGTGAACAGAACCTCAGAGACAGTGTCCGGGAGGGTGATGACATCAGGATTATGGATATAGTAGACTTGATAGCCGAAAATCTTTGAAAGCCTATGGAGATTAACCGACCATGCGCGATGCGTTTTACAGGAAGGTAGAGGGCAGAACTTACGCCGCACCCCAGTACGGTGAGGAGATTACCCTCACTGTGGGCGATGATATAGAGGGAAACGGTGTTGCTGCTATGACCAGGGAGGCAATGGCGGAACTGGGAATCTCGGAAGGGGAAACGGTCGAAATAATCGGTGCCTGGACACAAAAGGCAAAGACCGTTCTGCTCAGCGGGAGAGGGGATATCACTGCTCTCCGTATGGATAAGAAGACCAGAACCGCTCTCCCCGTGGACGCAGGTCAGGAAGTGGGAGTCAGAAAGGAATACTATTAAATAACGCTTTTCACGATGGAGGTCGGTAAAATATGGGTATCACCAGGGAGCTGGTAGAGTTCTGCGACGGCGTGAAATACGAAAACCTTCCTCCAGAGGTAGTCGATAGAGTCAAATATCATTTTCTGGATTTCATTGGTATCGCCAGCCGGGGTTCCCTGGTTGATTCGAGCCAGATCGTGTATCGTCTCGTCAGGGATATCGGCCTGAGTCCAGAAGGCGCGGTAATTATCGGGACGGATATGAGAGCCGCTCCCGAATATGCAGCTCTGGCGAACGGCGCAGCAGCTCACTCATTGGAACTGGATGACCTGCATAATGAATCCTCTCTCCACCCTGCGGTCGCGGTATTCCCGGCAGCCCTGGCCGCCGGCGTAATCAGCAACTGCGATGGAAAAAGGTTTATCGAAGGAGTAACGGTAGGTTACGAGGTCATGACCAGATTGGGCAAGGCTTTGAACCCGGGCAATCACTATGCGCGGGGGTTTCACCCCACGGGAACATGCGGTGTCTTTGGCGCGGCCGCCGCTGCCGCCAAAATTCTCGGCCTGGACCGAGAACATACGATTAGTGCTCTGGGCATCGCCGGCAGCCAGGCGGCGGGCTCTATGGAGTTCCTGACCGATGGTTCCTGGACAAAGCGACTGCACGCCGGGTGGGCCGCCCACAGTGGCATAATCGCGGCCATGCTGGCAGAGCGGGGGTTCACCGGGCCCGCCACGATAATCGAGGGGAGATTCGGTTTTCTGCATTCATATTCCGGTGGCGCTGTCCCTGACAAGTTGGTGGCGGATTTGGGGAAGCCTTTTGAAATCACGAAAACGAGTATCAAGCCCCATGCCTGCTGTCGCTATAAGCAGGGCCCGATAGACGGTATTCTGAATGTCATGAGGGAAAATAACCTGAAACCGGACGAAGTAAAGCAGGTAACCCTGGGCATATTGAAATCGGGATTCCCCATAGTAGCTGAGCCTGCGGAATTGAAATACAATCCCAGGACGCTGGTTGACGCCCAGTTCAGCATGCCCTTTGGCGCAGCGGTTGCCATTCTTTATGGCAAAGCCTCACTAAACGAGTATACTCAGGAAAACATAGAATCCGCCAGAATTAAGGAGATGATGAAGCGCGTTTCCTGCGTAGAAGACCCCGAGCTGGAAACGGTCTTCCCCAGACAGTGGCCAGCCAGCGTAGAGTTGGCGACTGAAGACGGACGGAAATTCTCGGTCAGGATTGATTATCCCAAGGGAGACCCAGGAAACCCGCTGACCTGGGAAGAACTGCTCGGTAAGTTCGACGACTTGACCTCAGCTATTTATCCCGTGGAGAGAAGGAAAAAGATAGTTTCGCGGGTGCAGGCTCTAGAGCAAGAGCCAAGCATGAAAGGGTTCGGCCAACTGGTTACTGCCTAGAAGTCTGTTGAGGTAGGGTACAGCTATACTTACCATTGAACAAACTTGCCGAT
>JAUWLN010000153.1 GCA_030613665.1 Dehalococcoidia bacterium | reverse complement strand
GCGGGAATCCTCGGTATTCTGGTGGGCAGGGTGAATGATAGGGGTGGCCCGCGGATTGTGATGACGGTGGCCGGCTTCTTCTGCGGGTTGGGGCTCATGCTCATGTCGGGTCTCAGCAGTGTCTGGCAATTGTACCTGTTCTATGGCGTCATAGTTGGCATCGGGTTGAGTTCGATTGACATCATACCCCTCAGCACGACGGCCCGGTGGTTCGTACGGCGGAGAGGGATGATGACCGGAATTGCGAAAGTGGGCACCGGTACCGGGCAATTCGCTCTACCCCTGGTGGCCAGCATGCTCATTGCCGCTTACGGCTGGCAGACTTCTTACCTCATCATCGGCGCTGCCACGATGGTGCTGCTCATTTCCGTGGGTCAGCTGCTGCGACGTGACCCTGCCCGAATGGGGCTCTTGCCGGACGGAGATAGGAAAAGCCAGACAGAGAGTTCGAGACCGGCCGAAACCGGATTTTCTCTGCATGAGGCGCTCCGCACCCGGCAGTTCTGGACGATTTGTATCGTCTATCTCGCCACCATGTTCTGCCTTCTCACAATCATGGTGCATATTGTCCCACACGCCACGGATATCGGTATATCCTCAACGGTAGCGGCCGGCATCCTGGCGGCTATTGGTGCAGTAAGTATGGCGGGGCGGTTTGTCACCGGCATTGCTATTGACCGTATCGGCAACAGGCTTTCCATGATTATCTGTTTTATCCTGCTTATCCTGGTTCTCCTGTGGCTGCAGCTGGCAAGAGAGCTCTGGATGTTCTACCTGTTTGCCGTCGTCTACGGCATTGCCCACGGCGGGTTGTTCACCGTTATTTCACCCATCGTTGCCGAGTACTTCGGGGTACGTTCGCACGGCGCCCTCTTTGGCATCGTCTTCTTCAGCAGCATGGTCGGGGGTGCTATGGGGCCGGTTATTGCCGGGCACATCTTTGACACCACCGGAAGCTACACCGTCGCATTCTGGACCTGTACCGCGGTCGCCGCTTTCGCGCTGCTACTCATATCATCCCTGAGGCAGACAAGGCCGAATGTAAAAGAGATACCAGGGGAAAGCGTATAGTACCGTTGTCTTAAGTCACACTACTCGAAGGTCGTTGGTTCGAATTCAACCCCCGCTACCAATCACTTGCAAAAATATAGTAAAAGTTAGGCATCCATTAGCTAACACAAAGATAGGCATGGTAATCGCGACGTCTTTCTTAACCATCCAGTGAAGTCACCACATTCTATTGTTTCAAATGAGCAGATACTCTAAACTTGTTGTAACAACAATAGGAAGCGATTTTTGTATTGGTACAGTGCAATTGTGGAATATCTTTTCGCTATAACTATGGTTGGATGACCTGCAAAAAGAACATGAAAACGAAATCAGAGTTGTTATTTGAGAAATACTGCAAATCAGAGGGGTATACAAGCGTTCCGATACCCGCAGGACCAGAGCAGGGTAAGACGCCTGACTACTGGGTCTGTTGTGGGGACGACAAGATAATCGCAGAAATTAAAGAGCTATCTCCAAATTCTGACGATAAGCTCCATGCAGAAGAATGCAAGAAGCAAGGATGGACATTGTTAGAAGAAAGTCCACCGGGTAAACGAATATACAATGCAATCACGGATGGAGCCAAGCAACTGGCGCAGTTCAAACATCAAGAATTACCGTGTGTACTAATCCTTTACGATAACATTGTAGTCGATGGCGAACGTCTACGACCCAGTCAACTCCTTGAACCGTCCCTGCTCGATTTCGGTATGTATGGTCTTCAAAAGGTGATTCTATCCGTACGTAGACCAAGTTATGACGATACGGATATACGTGTTACTGGCAATGGGAGAGGCGGAAAGCGAAGGATGACAAGCAATACGCGAGAGTATATAAGTGCTGTATCTATTTTATGCGAAGGCCAAAACGGAGAAGAACCTTACTTGTATTCCTTCCACAACTGGTTTGCCAACATTCCTTTACCTCAACACTTGTTTCGAGGTCCAAATGACCGGCACTTTGCCAAACCAGACCATCCAGACAAATGCCTACAGAAATGGGAGGAAATCTGACAAGCTCACCGTGTCAGACTTGAACCGTTTCCGATTAAGTTATGGTAAATGTAAGCCTAAAAGTTCTTTCTTTCGTCCAACTTGCTCTATCGGAGAAGCAGGCACGTCCGGAAACCATAATCGAGTGGCGTCTCATAGAAGCTCTTGACAAAATCCAACCAGCTGATTAGAGTTTTCAGGATTGAGTTGGGTTGCTTTTGCCGGGGACGAAAGGCTGCCTGAGGCAGAAAAGGTGAAGATGCTATGTCTGCTCCTCTAAAACCATTAAGATGGTATAAAAAACTGGCTACGAAGAAAGGGCGACTTGAAGCCGGGGCATTTCTTGTGGAAGGGGACAGGGCCATCAAGCAGATAATCGGCAGTCGCCCGGATGAAATAATCGAGATTGTAACCGCGGAGGAACCGCTTCCTGTATACTGCAATTACGCCGTACGGCTGGTTACTGAAAGTCAGTTTCGCTCCATCTGCCTCACCAGGACGCCGCAGGGAACTATGGCCGTTGTCCGTCTGCCGGCGGATATGAGCGCGGGCCATCTGCCCGAGGATGCTGGCAATAAAGTCTTACTGCTGGAAGACATTCAGGACCCGGGAAATGTGGGTACCCTTATCCGTACGGCCGCTGCCTTTGATTTTTCCGGGGTCATTATGACGGAAAATTGCGCTGACCCGCTGTCGCCAAAGTGTGTTCAGGCAACTGCGGGCACAGTATTATCGGTATGGCTCAGGCGGACCAGGCGGTATCTTGAGCTTACCAGTGCGCTGAGAAGGAGCGGCTATACCCTGGTAGCGGCCGAGCTTGACGGCGCAGCAGAGCCATCGATTCTTCATCGCCAGAGTAGACTCCTGCTGGCGCTGGGCAGCGAAGCGGCAGGCCTTTCGAGCGCGCTGCTGGATGAGGCTGATTATCGATTGCGGATTCCCACTGTCCGCGAAAAAGCGGAATCGCTGAACGTGGCTGCCTGTGGGGCAATCTGTATGTATTTGAGCTCACGGGAGCTTAGTCGTTAGACATTTGTATCGAGAAATATGCCTGAGGACTATAGCTCGGAGCCAAGCACTTCTTCCCAGGCTATCGCCCTTACCGGCGAGCCGTCCTGACCTTCAAACGGGATGGGCAGGGCCATGAAATTAACGCGGTTTTTCGTCAGCAGGTGCTGATTGACGATGTACTCAAACTGGATAATCCCCGCGGGGAAGAAAATGTAATGGGTGGTATGTTCTTCCGGGGGTAATTTGGCCTCATTTTCCGAACCAGTTGCTTCATATCTCAGCAGGTAATCACAGGGAAAATCTCCTCCCCAGGCCTTAATCTTGCGTTTCACCAGCCATTCACAGGCGTCACGTGCCATATAGGGGGACTTGCCCCAGAAATCCTTTGTCATATAGTCCGCCTTTAGAGGCCAGTCCGTGCGTATCAGGGCGATATCACCCTCTCGAATATGCTGGCCGTGTTTTTCCAACTCGGCCGCGGTTACGCCATCGCTTTCGCCAAGGTGGGACAGGTTGACAATTGCGGCTTCACCATAGAATTTATCCAGGGGCACCTTTTCGATGGAAACACCATCGGGCAGGAAATGAAGCGGAGCATCAACATGGGTAAAGCTGTGCGGGCGGAAGGATATATGCCGCTCTATGAAGTAGTCCTCTTCATGCGTGGCCTTTGTCTCATATTTAACCGGCCAGCGCCACTGGTCCCGGATAGTGAGGGTGAGGTCAACAAATTTCCACATAATAATATGCCTCCTCTTTAATTACTGCGTGAATAATACAACAAACTCGCCCGGATTCTCAACGTGGCGCTTTGCCTAACAGGGAAAAGGCGCGGAGACCCGTTTTGG
>JAUWLN010000013.1 GCA_030613665.1 Dehalococcoidia bacterium | reverse complement strand
GAGGTATGGTAGAATCCTTACCACCAGATCCCTTGAGGATAGCGGGACCCAACCTTAATAGTGCCCTTATCCTGTCCTAATGATGGGGTCCACCTCACTTGTCAATACTTTTTCAATTATTTTTTACCCAGTGATTCTATATCCGGACGGTGACGCAGTCCCCATTCCTTGAAACATTGCAGCACTTCCTCATCGCTGGGCTCATGCCAGTAGCGGTAGAAGTCGGAGACATAAAATTCCGGGCCGAAACCGGCCACGCAGGCAATCACCTTGTTGGCTATCTTCTCTACCTTGGGCAGTGCGGCGGCCGATGCCACCGGCACGGCGACGATTATCTCCTGCGGTTGACGATATCGTATCGATTCTACAGCGGCCATCATGGTATAGCCGGAAGCGAGCCCGTCGTCAATGATAAGCACCGTTTTGCCTTTGACCAGTGAGGGAGGTTTTTTGCCGTGGTAGAGCAGGCTTCGCTGGCGGATGGCAGTTCTTACCTGGCTCACCTGGTAATTTATCTGCTGCTGGTTCAAATTAAATCGCTTTACCATGTCCTCATTGAGTATGGTGGTGCCGTCGTCGGTCACGGCGCCAAAGCCGCCCTCGGGACTGAGGGGCAGGGGGATTTTACGCGAGATGATGATATTGAAGTCGGCATTGAGTGCCAGCGCCACCCCCAGCCCGATAAGTACCCCGCCGTTGGGGATTGCCAGCACCACGACCGACCGGTTCCGGTACTCGGCCAGCCAGGTCGCCAGCTGTCGGCCGGCATCGTAGCGGCTCTCAAAAACTGGTTCCTGTCTGATTTGACGCATACTCAACTTTGCCAGCACCTCTTTTCATCTGATTAGCCTGAATTCAGTCACATCCACCAGTCCCAGGTCGGTGAGCTTGAGCTCGGGAATCACGGGCAGGGCGAGAAAAGAAAGAGTGGCGAACGGCGAGGGAAGCCTGGCGCCAAGCTCTCTGGCTTTCTGCTCCAGCTTGCCCAGTTGGGCAACCACGACTTCCAGCGGTTCATCGGAAAGTAGCCCGGCGATAGGCAGGCTCAGGCTGGCCAGTACCTGGCCGTTGGCCACTGCCGCCAGACCGCCCTGCAGGCGCTCGATTTCCTGAACCGCCGCTATAATATCTTCATCGCTTGTCCCGACGGCAATTATGTTATGCGAGTCATGGGCAACCGAGGAAGCGAGCGCTCCTTTCTTCAGCCCGAAGCCGATGACCATCCCCAGCCCTACATTCCCGGTTGCCCGGTGCCTTTCGGCTACCACCAGTTTCAGGATATCATGTTCCGTATCGGAAATAACCTGGCCATCGACCGTCCTGACCTTAAGGTAGCGCTTTCGGGTAACAATCTGTCCCGGGACGACTTCAATGACGGGCAGTTCTGCCGATGTAGCTGGCAAACTCAGCTTTTTAAGGGTAACCGGCTTCATATTTACCGTTCCGGTTACGGTGCGGTTATCTACCTGCGGCAGTGGGAATAGTGACCTGCCTTCTCCGGCGACCATCCGGCCGCGATAGAAGACCGTGTTAACCGACAGGTCATCCAGGTCGTCCAGCACCAGAATATTGGCAAAGTAGCCGGGAGCTATGGCCCCCAGGCTGCCAAGGCGAAAATACTCTGCGGCATTGATGGTAGCCATCTGGATGGCCCGCACCGGCTCGAGGCCGAGATGTATCGCTTTGCGCACCACGGCGTCGATATCTCCGTCGTGAAGCAGGTCGTAAGCGCTGCGGTCATCAACAACAAAGAGGCATCTTTTGTAGGTCTTATCGGTGACCAGCGGCAGCAGGGCCTCCAGGTTCTTTTCCGAAGAGCCTTCCCGTATCATAACGAACATGCCCTTTTGCAGCTTTTCCCTGGCCTCTTCAAGAGCCATTGATTCGTGGTCGGAGCCTATGCCGGCGGCGATGTAGGCGCTGAGGTCTTTCCCTCTGACGCCAGGGGCATGCCCATCGATAATCTTTCCCTGGCTCAGGGCAATCTTGCGCAGCACCGTGGCATCGCGGTTGATGACGCCGGGAAAGTTCATAACTTCCCCCAGACCGATGGTCTCCCGCCAGCGCATAATCTGGCGAACGTCCTCGGGGCTGATGCTGGCTCCCGATGTCTCCAGATGGGTGGCCGGCACGCAGGAAGGCGTCATCAGGAAGAGGTCGAGGGGCAGCTTGCGGACGCAGTCGAGCACATAACGCATCCCTTTCAGGCCGCAGACATTGGCGATTTCATGCAGGTCGGTAACGATGGCCGAGGTGCCCCGCGGCACCACTGCCTGCGCGTACTGGCCTGCATCGAGCATCGAGCTTTCCAGGTGAACGTGGCCGTCGATGAAACCCGGGCACAGGTACTTGCCGGAGACGTTCAAGGTTTGCTTTGCTTCGTGGTAGTCTCCCACCCCGGCAATGCGGTCATCGCAGATGGCAACGTTGCCCGCTATGACTTCACCGGTGAAGGTATTTACCACCCCGGCATTGGCGAGGATGAGGTCGGCGGGCTGGTCTCCTCTGGCCACCGCTATCAGCCTGGCCTGCCCGGTTAACGTCATGCTTCGCCCTCCAGGTAGCAGATATCGGGCAAGTTGCGGTATTTCTGGTTGGCGTCCAGCCCGTAACCGATGAGAAACTTATCGGGCACGGTAAAGCCGAGGTAGTCAATGTTCACGGGAATTTCCCGTCTTGATGGTTTTTCAGTGAGGGCACAGAGCTTCACCGAAGCTGGTTTCAGTCTCTGTAGATGCTGAAGGAGGAAGGCAGTGGTGAGACCGGTATCCACGATGTCCTCCACGACCAACACACTCCTATCCTGTACCGGTGTCTCCAGCTCCTTGACCACCTTGATTTTGCCCGAGCTCTCCGTGCCACTGCCATAGCTGGATAGCCCGATGAAATCTACTTCGAGAGGGAAATCGAGATGGCGGATGAGGTCGGCCATAAATACAAACGAACCCCTGAGGACGCCCAGCAGAAGTGGATTTTGATTGCGGTAATCTTTACTGATTTCGGAGGCGAGACGCCTGACAGCAGCCTCAATCTCGTGACGGTTGAAAAGGATGTGGAGTTCTGCTTTGGAGTTCATATCTAGTTGAGATTATAAACCTAACCGTTTTACCTGTCCACCGCAAACCGGCAGGTTGGTAGGCGCTTATTTGACATTTGGCAAAACCAGTGCCAATTCAAGACGTCAGCCAAGCAGCACTAAGAGCGCTATTCCCAGCAGTAAACTTTGTCAATATGGCTGGAGAAGAAATTGTAGTCGTCTACTGATAACCAAGTAGGGACCGAGCCATGCCGACTCTAGCGCCTGCCCCTCATTACGAAGTACAAAACGACAAGGATAACGAGGATAACGATTAAAACAATACTCAGAGTCGTTGACATTGATAGACATGCCTCCTTTCAACTAGGAATTCAGAAATTAGCCATATCATTGCACCAGGCTGCACTCTTTCAGGATGATATTCCTCTCGTAGCCAACATATGTCCCCTGTACCATTTGCTCCTGCCCTTCAGTCAATCGCGATAAATGCGCGCTATGCTCGCGGCTGAAAGTGCAGCGGACCTGCCAGGTCGATGGTCTTCCGGCACCGGCCAGGATAATGTAGAAAATATCCAGGTTGTCTTTGACAACTATTTTATGCACGGGGCCGGTTACTTGAAGCAACTTGTTCAATAATTTAGCATTCGTGCCTGCCTTGTCCGAACTGAAGGCGGCATTAAGTTCTTCCACGGTCGCGTTTATGGTGCCGGTGGCTGTATCGGGTTCAAGGGTTGGAGCGGCTACCGGCTCCTGTGCTGGCACCGCCGCTACTTCGGGCGCAGTTTCCGCTACCGGCTCTTTAGCCGGCTCTGCTTCCGGCGGCGGTTCCGTCTCCGGTGCTGATTCCACTTCAACCTCGGCAACAGGTGCTGATTCCGGTTCGTTTACCGGCTTTTCGTCCTCGGTGGCTTCGGTTTCTGGTTCAGGCGGTGGCGCAGCTTCTCTCTCCACCTCTACCTCGGCTTCAACTGCTGCGACCGGTTCAGGGGGAGGTGGTGCCTCGGGCGCTGCTTCTGCTTCTGGCGGTGCTGGTGTTGGTTCCGGCGCTGGTGCTGGTGGTGGTTCTACTTCAGCTTCAGCTTCGGCAACTGGTGCCGGCTCTGGCTCCTCTTCCGGGGCCAGGCTCACGTTGAGCGACTTCTCTTCCTGCAGCTCCCGGTAGGTTTTTGGTATTCTCTTAAAAGCGTTGGATAGCAGCGGATGCCCGCACCACTGGCAAGCCCAGTCCTCTGTTCTCAGTGCCTCCCGACCACAATTAGGACATCTTGGTATATGAAACCTCTGTTCCCCAGATTATACCACATTATTTTTCTATGTAAACTAGCGGGGCGCCATAAGCTTCCACTCGATGTTGTAAACCGCGCTCAAGGCAGATGATATCCTCTGGGGCTGGCAATCAGGGGAGGCGGAAGTAATCGGTAAAAGCCTGAAAAAGACCGGAAATATTGACAAAAGGCTGAAAAAATGTTAGAAATATATAACGTTAGAAATATTTAACTATGGAGCAGGAAGATGAGAGCGAAGAAAATATTCTGGGCGGTTGCCATAGCGGCGCTTGTCGTGGCTATTGTTCTTATTGCACTGGAAGCTTACTACGTGGTGGTGGCATTTGTAGTCGGGCTTCTGCTCATGGGCTACCGCGAGATATGGTCATTGCTCAGGCGGCGCAAGATGCCACCCATTGACGAGCGGGTAAGAGAAAATACCGGCAAATCAGTGCGAAATGGCTTTATCTTTTTTGTGTTGGCCATAGCTTTCCTCATGCTACCCTTCAGCGTCAGACTGGTTGAGGAACCGGATACGGTGCAGGTGCTGGGTGCGTTGTTTATCGCTGCCGGAGCCATTTATCTTTTTTCCTATCTTTACTATGACCGGGTGGAGCCGCGGCTTATGGAAAAGCGTTTAAAACTATTCAAGACCTTTATGCTGATTGCGGGCATATCGCTCGGGGCGGCCATAATCAGCATTTTCCTGCATAATGCGATTTACGCTATGGCTATGCACTTCTGGGGCGCCGATTTCGAGGAGCCTGTCTTCTTCATTATCGCCACCATTATCTGCCCGCTGGGTTTTGCGGTGGGAATCATCGGCAGCGTGGTGATATACCTCAAAGCCCTGTTCGGCAAAGCGGCTTGAATATATACCGGTTTATTTCTCGGATTTAATCAGGGGTATGACGGCTGGCGGATAGCGATGAAGACCAGGATTAAGGAATACCGCATCAGGCTTGACCTGACCCAGGAAAAACTGGCCGAAATGGTTGGTGTCCGGCGGGAGACCATCATTTTTCTGGAGCAGGGCCGGTACAACCCATCGCTGAGACTGGCGTATAATGTTGCCCGGGCATTAAAGGCCACGATTGATGAGCTGTTTGTCTTCGAGGATTAGAGGTCGATTTTTTATTCTTAAATCCGACACATTGTCTATTGACATCACTGTCATCTTGGTATACTCTTATGCGCAAAGCGAACAAATGGGAGGCAGCAATGGATAAATCGTCTACCGGTCTGGAAGCAAATGTCGCCGGGTTACTGTGCTATGTGCTGGGCTGGATAAGCGGGCTGGTCTTTATCCTGATAGAGCAGGAGAGCAAATTCGTCCGCTACCACGCCATGCAGTCGATTTACGTTTTTGGCGCTATAAGCGTAGCTGCTATTGTCCTCGGCTGGATACCCGTCATTGGCCAGGTAATATCAGGCTTACTTGGCTTGCTTGGATTCGTCCTGTGGATATTCCTCATGATACGGGCTTATCAGGGAAAGAAGCCCAAGGTGCTCTGGGCGGGCGACCTGGCGGAAAAGTGGGTGCTGAAAAAGGGCGATTAAGCCCACCGGATTAGCAGTAGATAGAAGAAGGGAAGGGTTTCCCCCTCCCTTCTTTTTATTAAGCACTGTTAAATTAGCGTATGCTCAGTCCACCTGCTTGAAACGACTCTGCGGCGCCCCGCATACCGGGCACTTGTCCGGGGCCACGCCCTCGACCGTGTAGCCGCAGACCTGGCAGACGGAAAACGACTTCTCTTCCAGTTTATGCCCGCCTTCAAGCGCCTGCAATGCCTTTTCGTACAGCTTGTGGTGGATTTTCTCCACCTTGTTGGCGAAGTCGAAGGTTACCTCCGCCCTCTTTACGCCTTCTGACTGGGCCTGCTCGATGAATTCCGGGTACATCTTGGTGAATTCATAGTGCTCGCCGCTGATGGCCTCCTCCAGGTTCTCTTTGGTGGATTTGATGTTGTCCATGGTGCTCAGGTGGTTGCGGGCATGCACCGTTTCCGCTTCGGCGATGGCCCGGAACAGTCGGGCTATCTGCGGGTGTCCGTCTTTCTCCGCCTTTTCGGCAAAGAACAGGTAACGTCGGTTGGCCTGGCTTTCGCCGGCAAAAGCCGTCTGCAGATTATCCTGTGTGCCACTCATCTTAATTGCCTCCTCTGGTGTAATTTATATGCGTCCTCAATTTAAATTATATCATTTTATGACCGCTTGACAAAGGGAAAACAGCTTGGGTAAAGTGTCAGTTAATGGCTTATTTTAATACGGGAAAGGAGAGGAACCAATGCCGTCTAAAGTTTTTGCTCTCGTATGCAGCGGTGACCGGGAAGTGGCTCTGGAGGTGGGGCTGGTCTATCCGCTCAATGCTGCCAAAAAGGGCTGGATGGACGAGGTCAAAGTTATCTTTTTCGGCCCTTCAGAGAAGGTTGTGGCCAGCGATGCCGAGGTGCAGGCACGGGTAAAGGAGATTCTGGAGCAAGGTGTTGAGGTCCTGGCGTGCAAGTGGTGTGCCGACCGCATGGGCATCACCGAAAAACTGGAAGCCGCTGGCATCAAGGTGGTATATGTGGGGTCGGTTATATCCGACCTTCTGAAAGAAGGCTGGGCATCGCTGACCTTTTAAATTATTTTATTGGAGGTATTATCAATGGAGACCCTGGAAGGTATCAAAACGAGGTATAGCGTTCGCGCTTTCAAGCCTACTCCCGTCCCCAAAGACGTGCTGGAAAAAATCTTGGGGGCGGTGAGCAACACTCCTTCCTATACCAATACCCAGCCGTGGGAGGTGGTGGTGGTCAGCGGGAAAAAGAAAGACGATCTGAGCAAGGTTATCTTTGAACTGGCGAAGGCAAAGGCGCCGACCAATCCCGACCTCCCCATGCCCAAGGACTGGCTGGCGGGGCACGAGGCGCGTTCCGGTGAGCACGGCGCCCGGCGATTGGCCACACTGGGCGTTGCCCGGGATGATGAGGCGGGGAGAGAAAATTTGCGCCTGATGAACTTTGAGTTTTACGGCGCGCCCTGCGCCGTCTTCCTGTTTATCGATGGGATACTGGGCGAGTGGTCGATTTTCGATATGGGGCTGTTTGCCCAGAACCTGATACTGGCGGCGCACTCTCTGGGCGTGGAGAGCGTGCTTCAGGCTTCGGTGACCAACTACGCTCCGGAGATAAAGAAATTCCTGGGCGTGCCGGAGAGCAAGAAACTGGTCATCTGCATCCCGCTGGGCTACCCCGACGAGGGGGCCAAGCTGAACACCTACCGCAGCCTGAAACAGAAGCCGGAAGAATTTACCAGGTGGTGTGAGTAGGGGGGATAAAAAGAGGGGGCGAAAGCCCCCTCTTAACTTTCTACATTTTCCTCTCTTATCAGCCTCTCCCCGTACTCCATTAACACCTTCGTTCGTTCGGGAGAGGTCTTTTTTGTCTCCAGGTACTTCTTCAAAGCGTCAAGGGGGAGGATTTCCTCGGCGGTGAACTGGCCGAGGCGGAGTCGCGCCTCACGCACCGTCTCCCGCGCCACGGTGGCAAAATGAGCGCCCTGCAGCGCCTCCCTGATATCGCCATCGCGTAGCTGCCCTTCGAGCGATGAGGGCACGGTGATGTTCAGTCGCACGATGGCCTCTTCGAGCTTTTGCTCCTGCCCGGCAGTGGCCCCGAGCACGGTGGCGGTGGGGTCTGTGTCCTCCGCCTCAAGCGATACCTCAACGGTGAGGAAGCGGCGACCTTCCACCGGGTGAAACTCGAAAGATACCTGCCGCTGCCCTCCGGCTTTACCCGGCTCAATATCCACCAGGTAAAAGCCCTTTTCATCCGCCTCGTCGCCGAAATCAAGACGTGCCAGGCTGCCGGCGTAGACCACGGGCGGGTTTTCCGAAAGGACCTGGTGCCGGTGGATATGGCCCAGGGCAACGTAGTCGAAGGCGGGATTGGCCACGCTGCTCAGCAGCAGGACGTGCTCCTGCCCGATGGTCATCTGCTTTTCCGTGCCAATCTGGGAGCCGGCGACCCATGCGTGGGCGGCGAGAACAGCGGGCAGCTTGGGGTCAAGCTTGGAGATATTGAGTTCGATAGCGCTGGTCAACGCCTGCTGCAGTTTTTCTTTCATCTGCTCGAAGTCGAGGTTCTTCGTCTCCTCGCGGCTGAGCAGGACGCTGCGCCTCAGCCAGGGCAGGGAGGCAACCTGGACGGTGCCGCTGCGGGTAGGGATTTTGTATATATCAGGGCGATTTGAAACGAAGACGTTTTTCACCGACAGGGTATCGAAAATTTCGGTGCTGGTGGCACGGCCGACGGCGTTGGGCAGGTCGTGGTTGCCCACGAGGAGAAAAATGGGGATGTCATTTGATGACAGGCGGTTGATGCGCCTGGCAAACTCCCGCTGCTGGGTCTGGGTGGGCTCGCGGGTCTTGTAGGCATCCCCGCAGAAAATGACCAGGTCAACCGTGTTCTCTATGGCGTAATCAACGACCTTATCCAGTGAGGCGAGGAAGTCAATGAGGCGCGTGGAAAGTCCGGTCGTCGGGTCGGTGTGTCCGTAGGTCTCAACGCCGAGGTGCAGGTCGGCAAAGTGGAGGATTTTCATGTTTTGACCTCACCCCCTTTATCCCACTTCCCCAGGGAAGGGGAAGTTAATTAAAAGAGGGACTTCACCCCTCTTAAACACCTACTTTCCTTCTTCTTTCCATATCTTACCGCCCTCTGGCAGCACAAAGAGGTCCTCGCCGGCCAGCTTGGCTGTGAGCGTCTCCTTGAGGGTGGCAATGGGCACCCGAATCTGGTTCATGGAATCGCGCTCCCGGATGGTAACCTGACTGTCTTCCAGCGACTGGAAATCAACGGTGACGCAGTACGGAGTGCCGACCTCGTCCTGGCGGCGGTATCTCCGCCCGATGCTCTGAGTATCATCGTAATGGACCATCCAGCACTGGCGGAGGTCAGCGTAGACTTCTCTGGCTGCCTTCGCCAGGTTCTCTTTCTTGCTCAGCGGCAGCACCGCCACCTTGTAAGGCGCCAGAGAGGGATGGAGATGGAGCACCACCCGCAGCTCGCCCTGGGCGATTTCCTCATCGTAGGCGTCGCAGAGGAAAGCCAGCACGGAGCGGTCCACGCCCGCCGATGGCTCAATGATATAAGGGATGATGTGCTCGCCGGAATCCTCGTCAAAGTAGGTCATCTCTTTGCCGCTGTGCCTGGCGTGCTGCGCCAGGTCATAGTCGCCGCGGTTGGCGACACCTTCAAGCTCCGACCAGCCCATGGGAAAGTTATAGTCGATGTCGTAGCACTTCCTGGCATAGTGGGCCAGCTCTTCCTCACCGTGAGGGCGCAGGCGCAGGTTATCCTCCCTGATGCCGAGGTTCAGGTACCAGTTTCTCCTCTCCTCGACCCAGTAGTCGAACCATTTATCGGCCGTCTCCGGCCGGACGAAATACTCGATTTCCATCTGCTCGAACTCGCGACTGCGGAAGATGAAGTTGCCGGTGGAAATTTCGTTGCGGAACGCCTTGCCGAGCTGGGCGATACCGAAAGGCAGCCGCCTCCGCGTCGTATTGAGCACGTTCTGAAAATTGACGAAGATACCCTGCGCCGTCTCGGGTCGCAGGTAGACCACGTTGGCCTCTTCCTCAGTGGGTCCCATGAAAGTTTTGAACATCAGGTTAAAAAGACGAGGGTCAGTGAATTGGCCTATTGCATTACAGAACGGGCATGGTATTTCACTCTTTTTATCCAAGAAATCGTGAAGCGTCTTAGGTTCTTGAAGCTCAGCCCGAAACATCCTGCTCGCGGTTCCCCCACGTTTAGGGTTTTTATTAAGTAGCTCTTGCCAACTCTTATCATACTCTTCTTTATTAACTCCGCTTGCATAGCCAAGAAAACCTTTGTCTTGTGCATAAACTGGACCAACTAATACTTGATCTGGACGAAATCTCTGATGGCAGCTCTTGCACTCCACCAGCGGGTCGGTGAACTGCTCCAGATGGCCGCTGGCTGCCCATGTCTGGGGGTGCATCAGGATGCTGGCGTCCAGCCCCACCATGTCATCGCGGCCCTGAACCACGGCACGCCACCAGGCCTGCTTCACGTTCCGCTTTAGCTCCACCCCCAGCGGCCCGTAGTCCCAGCAGCTTGATAGACCGCCGTAGATTTCACTGCTCTGGAAGATGAAGCCCCGCCGCTGGCTCAGCGAGACGAGCTTCTCCATGGTGACGCCGCCCGGTATTTTTTCCGTCATTACGAGTACCTCTTAATGTATGCGGTATGGTAATTATAGCTTTCTTGCCAGAGCCTGCTGTATGGCGAGGAAAAAGACTGCTCCCAGGATGATACCTCCGAGGCCCATGACAATCAGGGCGAATATCCATAAAGGCATGAGGTATATCCCGTACGAATTGTAGCTGAAAATGGACAGCATTGCAAAGGTGAGAACAAGCTGCGGCAGGGCGACCATGTTGCCCATGAGCAGGAGCACCGTCTCGGCTCGTTTGTTTACGGTCAGCTGGAAGCGGTTTCCCAGCCTGATTACGCCCAGAACAACCGCGGCACTCAGTCCGGCCAGCAGGAACTGTGGCACCAGCAGCCAGGCGGTGGTGGCGCCGCGGCTCAGCCACCGGTCGGGCAGGCCGTCCTGGAAATGATAGGCTACCTCCCCGGGAAGTCGGGGGTAAAAATAAACGACGAGGCCAACGGACAGGAGCAGGAAGGTGAGGGGAAGTGCCATATGTCTCCACCGGAAGCGCATCATTTATATTATCTTATCATTAATTGACGGTTTAATTAACACCATCCGGCAGGTATTCAGGGGCCGTGGCCTTTTTTATTCAGCGAGTGGGATTAAAGCTGGAATACTCCGGCCAGTGATTTTGGCCGGCGCACCGCCAGGACAGCGGGGATGGCTATGGCGTACAGAGACACCATGATAATGAATGCCCAGTGGTAGGTATTCATGGTGTCATACATATAACCCCCGAACAGAGGGCCGGCGGCAACGCCAATGGCCTGGGCCAGAGATATCATGCCGAAGATGGCGCCATAGGAAGCCGGGCCGAAGTTACGGTTGACCATCATGGCCATGGTGGGCAGCCAGCCCCCGGACCCCAGCCCGAGAACAATCGCGTAGAGCCAGATTATCGCCATAGGTGTTCCCGGCTTTATCAATATGAGGGCAATGGTGGCGATAACTAAAAGCGCGAGGCTGAGGGCGCAGGCCTGCTTGGCTTTAATTATATCGCAGAGCCAGCCGAAGAAGAATTTACCAATGGCGCTTCCCAGGCCAAGACCGGTAACCGCACTGGAGGCTAATATCAGGGAGAATCCCCTATCCTGGAGGTGGGGCACCTGGTTCTGGATAACACCCATGGCGCTGAAGCCATTGAATAAGAAGGCAATGCATAAAAACCAGAACGCGGAAGTGCCCAGCGCCATTTTCAAGTTGAGCCCGCCGGTGGTAATACGTGAAGCTTCCATTTCGGCAAGGCTCTTGTCGTAGACAACTCCATCAGGGTTGAGCCCCATATCTGACGGTTTTGTTCTGACTACGAATATAGCGAGCGGAATGAGAGACAGGTTGAATAGACCCAGAGCGGCATAAGATATATTCCAGCCAAAGGTGGGAATGAGAAAGCTCCCGATAAGCGGTGCCAGTACCAGTATGCCGAGGCCGATGCCGGTGGACATGATGCCAATGGCGGTGCCGCGGCGCTTCACGAACCAGTTAGAGACCATGGTGCTGGCCGAAAGCTGGCCGATGGCGGCATGGCCGATACCGATAAAAAAGTAGGCGAGATAAAAATGCCACAGGCCTTGTAAGGAGTATAGTGATACAAAACCCAGGCCGGCAATCAGAGAGCCGCCCGCGATAACTCCCCTTACCCCGTAGCGGTCAACCAGCCAGCCGACCAGTGGCGCGGCGAGGCCGGTAAGCAGATAATAAATGGTGAAAGCAAGCATGATTTCCCCCCGGCCCCAGCCAAACGCGGCTTGCAGATTAGTGACAAAAAGGCTGAAAGCGCCGACACCGCTGCCAGAAAAAAGGCCAAGGGAAAGTATCGCAATGGCAATCATCCAGTAGCCATAGAAAATTCCGGGTTTTCTAGCGGGCTGTGTTTTTTCTGTATCGCTCAATAGTACGTTTCTTCCTGATTAGTCGTCTGGTTTTTCCGAGCGATTTATCTCCGAGACGGCACTGACGTAGGCTATGGCATATTCTTTGGAATGGGAAAGGCTGACGGCAATCTCCTTTATGCCCATCTCGTCTGCTTTACTTTGTGCCCTTCCGTACAGGTTAACCCGTGGCTTACCGCCCGGATGAGACAGGGTCTCAACTTCTCGCCAACCGACGCCAATTCTGCCTGTACCCAGGAGCTTCATGACCGCTTCCTTGCAGGCAAAGCGGGCCGCCAGCGACGACGGCTTGTTGCGGTACGCCGCCAGCTCTGATTCGGTGTAGACGCGTCTGAGAAACCTCTCTCCCCAGCTCTCTACCGCCTCTTTAATCCGCCCTATTTCAATAATATCGACGCCAATATAATGCGACATGATTTCTCTACGCGGCAGACCCGGTTAACTCTTCAAGCAAACCGGAACAGAGTTTATCCAGCATCCCGGACAGTTTTCTGGCGGGCAAGCGGGTGAAAAGGGGGGTTATGGATATATCGCCGTGGTCCACTGCCCAGATATCCGTTTTCCGGGCCTGGCTGCCGTCCTTTCGTTGTCGCACCAGCCAGTAGTAGTTCCGCTTGCCATCATTTCCCTCGGTGACGGTGTTGATATGGCTCTCGTTGGCCAGCTCAGCGACCTGTATGCGGCCGATTTTATCCAGCGGCACATTGGGCACGTTGATGTTGAGAAATAGATTATTGGGTGGCGGACTGGCGTTCATTCGTCCCGCCAGCAGGGTGGCCAGCCTGGCCGCTATCTGAAAACCGAACTCACTATCTCGTTCGGTGGAGACAGCGAGTGCGGGGTAGCCGTGCAGATAACCCTGAAGAGCCGCGCTTACCGTTCCCGAGATGTAAATATCATCCCCCAGGTTCAACCCCCAGTTAATCCCCGAAATAACGAGGTCGATTTTGCTTTTTACCAGGCTGCCCAGCGCCAGCAGGACGCTGTCTGATGGCGTACCTTCCACGGTGTACGCTTCAACGCCCTGGACCACCGGCTTCGCCTGCCTTATCCGCAGCGGCTCCCAGAGTGTCACCGCGGTGCCGCTGGCGCTCTGCTCTCTATCCGGCGCCACGACCACCACCTCAGCGATGCTGGTCAGTTCCCGTACCAGTATCCACAGGCCATCGGCGGAAATACCATCGTCATTGGTTACCAGAATCTTCATGGGGAATCATTAAGAGTTTATCACAGTGGGAAATTCAACGGCAAACAGTCGAGCGTAACAGCGTTTTCCCCGCAGGGACTTGTGGACGAAATAGCTCTGTGGTAGCATAATAGTTATCATTATAGAATACGGGGTGCTTATTTGCGTGCACCCCGGAATGTTAAAACAAATAACCGTACAGGTTCAAGGTGGAGAAAAAGATAAACCTGACCATAAATGACAAAGAGGTGAGCGGCCGTCCCGGCATGACCATCCTGGAGGTGGCCGGGGAAAACGGCATTGATATTCCAACCCTGTGTCATATCCCGGACCTGCCGCCCATCGGGGCCTGCCGACTTTGCGTTGTTGAGGTGGAAGGCTCGCGGACGCTGGTCGGCTCCTGCCATACCCCGGTTGCCGAAGGCATGGTCGTACAGACCCATTCACCAAAGGTGATTGCCACGCGGAAGGTGCTGGTCGAACTGATGCTGGCCAGCCACCCTGATGCCTGCCTGATCTGTGACAAGGCCAATATCTGTGAGCTGCGACGGATTGCCGCTGACCTGGAAATAGGGCTGCCGCGCTTCAGAACCCGGAAACACTACTATCCGGTCGAGGATGAGAACTCAGGGATACTCCGCGACATGTCCAAGTGCGTGCAGTGCTGGCGGTGCGTTGCTGTCTGCAAAAGCCTGGGTGGTGAGCCGCTTTTCGGCGTGGCGTATCGTGGTTTTGACAGCAAAGTGGTTCACGGCCATGACCAGCCGCTGGGCAGTGAATCCTGCGAGAACTGTGATGCCTGTATCGAGATATGCCCATCGGGGGCATTGCAGAAGGCAAGGAAAACGGGAGAGGAGAGGGCGGATAGAGCGCTTATTATTAAGGGCTGAGCTATCGGAGATGGTGAAATGGCGGGAAGAGGAGTCATAACACCGCCCAAGGACCGGGCCGACCTTGTGGAGCGCCTGAAAGAGGTGCAGCTCCGTTATGGCCACGTGTCGGAAGAGGCTATCATCGAGCTGGCTGAATCGCTGGCTATACCAATCCATGAAGTCTACGGGGTCGCCAGTTTTTATTCATTTCTTTCCACGAAACCGCTGGGCAGGAACGTTATCCGGGTCTGCCGGAGCCTGCCCTGCTATCTCAAGAGTGCGGAAATGATTATGGAAGCGGTGGAGAAAGAACTTGGCATTGGCCTTGACGAGACAACGCCCGACGGCCGGTTCACGTTCGAGCTGGCCAACTGCATCGGCCTTTGCGATCATGCCCCGGCCATGCTCATCAATCAGGACCCTCACGTTGATTTAACACCAGGGAAGATAAAGAAAATCTTAGGAGCTTACAAATAGTCCAGGAGGCTGGCTCGTGCCGCAGCAGCGAATAGTACTGAAAAACTGCGATGTCATCGACCCGGAGCGGATTGAAAGCTGCCTGGAAAACGGCGGCTTCCAGGCTCTGGCGAAAGCTCGTGGTGAAATGACCCCGGAACAGATAACCGATGAGATAAAAGCTTCCGGGCTGAGGGGTCGGGGCGGGGCCGGTTTTCCCTGCGGCATAAAATGGGAGGGCGCCCGCACCGCGCCCGGGGATGAAAAGTACGTTATCTGCAACGCCGATGAAGGCGAGGTAGGCACGTTCAAGGACCGTTATATCCTGGAGAGAGACCCCTATACGCTCATTGAAGGGATACTCATTGCCGGTCGCGCCATCGGGGCGAAGCAGGGTTACATCTACCTGCGTGCCGAGTACCACTTTCTCCTCCAGCACTTGCAAAATGCCGTTGACCGGGCAAAGGAAAAAGGGTTTCTCGACGGTTTCAACCTGGAAATACGTGAGGGTGCCGGTGCTTATATCTGCGGCGAGGAGTCGGCGCTGATGGATTCCATTGAAGGGAAAAGAGGAGAAGCACGCTATAGACCCCCCTTCCCCACCACCTTCGGTCTCTGGGGAAAGCCGACCATCATCAACAACGTGGAAACGCTGATGAATATCCCGCCGATAGTCCTGAACGGCGCCGACTGGTTCAGCCGGATGGGCACGGAGCGGAGCAAGGGTACCAAAGTATTCTCCGTTTGCGGCGATGTGGAGAAGCCCGGCGTGTATGAAATGGTGCTGGGCAGCCCTCTGCGGGAGCTGGTAGAAGAACTGGCGATGGCGAAGGGAGTTAAACTGGTTCAGATTGGCGGTGCCACCGGCAGGATATTGCCCTGCGCGCAAATAGATACCCCTCTGGCTTTCGAGACGGTGCTGGGTGCGGGAGCGGTCACCGTCTACAACGAGAGCCGTGATGTTATTGATATTGTCCACCGTACCATGGAGTTTCTGGCCGAGGAGTCCTGCGGCAAGTGCACTCCCTGTCGCCAGGGAACCGAGGTGATGGCGGAGGTACTGGGCAAATTTCACAGGGGTGAAGGTTCGTTAAAAGAACTGCAGAACCTGGAAGACCTTTCCAGCGCCATGATGCTCTCTTCCCTGTGCGGTCTCGGTCAGGCGGCACCCAATCCGGTCATGGACAGCCTGCAGCACTTCCGCGCTGAGTACGAGAGTAGGGTGGCCAAGTAAGGAGGGACAAGGATGAAGACGATTACCAGCAGCAAACCGGCCGAAGAGGTGATGGGTTATCTTGAAAAATGCCGGGGGGTGTATATCATCGGCTGCGGCACCTGCGCTACCATGTGCCACACCGGCGGGAAGTCCGAAGTTCTGGGGATGAAGGAGAAGCTCGAGGGCAATGGCAAAAAGGTCACCGGCTGGATGATAATTCCCACCGCCTGCGATGAGCTGACCAAATATGCGCTGGAGGAGGAGGCGGGGCGGATAAAAGAGGCCGATTGCGTGCTGGCGATGACCTGCGCCATTGGCGTGCAGATGATAGCCCTGCACTTGAAGGATAAAAAGCCGGTATATCCCGCATTGAATACCATGTTTATCGGTATGGAGGACAGCCCGGGGCACTTCACCGAGGTGTGCCTGCAGTGTGGCAGTTGCGTACTCGGGAGGACGGCGGCCATCTGCCCGCTGGTCCGCTGTTCCAAGAGCCTGCTGAACGGGCCCTGCGGCGGCTCGTCGGGTGGTAAATGCGAGATTTCGGAAGATGTTCCCTGCGCCTGGCAGCTTATCTACGACCGCCTGTCTGAGATGGGGCGGCTGGATGAAATGAAAGAAATCGAACCCTGTAAAGATTGGAGTGTGAGTGTCACCGGTGGGCCGAGGAAGATAGATGCGGAGGCAGAGTGCACCACTACCTCATAGGAGGTAAAGAATGAAAGCCGGAACGAAACTGGAACGGATACTGACGAGCGGCAAGTTTGCCGTGACCGCGGAGGCCGGACCGCCCAAAGGTACCAGCGCCGAGGCGATACGGAAGAAAGGCGAGCTGTTACGCCACTGCTGCGATGCGGTGAATGTCACCGATAACCAGACCGCCATCGTGCGCATGTCCAGCGTCGCGGGCTGCCTGCTCCTGAAGCAGCAGGGCATTGAGCCGGTGCTGCAGATGGTCGTGCGCGACCGGAACCGGCTGGCACTGCAGGGCGATGTGCTCGGTGCGGTTGCTCTGGGTATCGGTAATATTCTCTGCCTTTCCGGCGACCACCAGAAATTCGGCACCCATCCCGGGGCCAAGGGCGTTTTCGATATCGACTCTATTCAGCTGCTTCAGACGCTCAAAATAATGCGCGACGAGAAGAAATTCATCTCCGGCGAGGATGTTTCCGGGGAGGTGCCTTTGTTCATCGGGGCTGCCGCCAATCCCTTTGCCGACCCGTTTGAGTACCGCGTGAACCGGCTGGCCAAGAAAATAAAAGCCGGCGCCGATTTTATTCAGACACAGGCCGTCTATGACGTCTCCAAGTTCGCTCAATGGATGGCAATGCTTACGGAAAAAGGACTGGACAAACAGGTGCATATAATGGCTGGTGTCATTCCCATCCGCTCCGCCGGTATGGCCCGTTACATGCGGGACTATGTTCCGGGCATAGCTGTGCCTGATGAAATCGTGACCAGGATGGAAAAATCGGAAGCTCCCAAAGAAGAGGGAGTGAAAATCATTCTGGAAATCATCGAGCAGTTGAAGGATATGCCGGGGATACACGGTATCCACATCATGGCGGTAAGCTGGGAGGATATCGTCCCGGAGGTCGTGGAGAAGTCGGGCCTGATGCCCAGGCCGGTGGTTTAAGCCGTTAAGTTCTGCTCGCATTTCGCCCCTTCTTATAAACATTGGCACCTTTTCGCCTTTTTTCTGCTATTACGGTAGGATGTAGTGGAATGTCTTTTACCCTGGTCCCGTTGCTATGAAAACGAGCGATTTCGACTATGTACTCCCTCAGGAACTCATCGCGCAGACTCCGGTTGAGCCCCGGGATAACTCCCGCCTGATGGTGGTGAACCGCCCCGGTGGCCCGGTAGCACATCGCCGCTTTCACGAAATCACTGATTATCTTCGTGACGGCGACGTGCTCGTTTTCAATGAGAGCCTGGTCATACCGGCTCGACTCTATGGTCGGAAAGTTGATGGTGGCGGGTGGGTGGAAATCTTGCTCCTGCGTCGACTTGAGAAAGATACCTGGGAGGCGCTGGTCAGGAGAGGTAAACGACTTCGCGCCGGCAGCCTGGTGATAATAACGAATGGGATGGAGAAGGACACGCCGCCAGGTATTACCGCCGAGGTAATCGGTCAGGGTGAGGGCGGTAT
>JAUWLN010000136.1 GCA_030613665.1 Dehalococcoidia bacterium | reverse complement strand
ATTTCCGTAACCACGCTGGACAGCTCGATAGTAGCGCGTACGATCTCAATTAACACCGGTTCAGCCTCGTTCCGATGCTGAATGAGCAGCGCAACGGTGGTTCCTTTGGGGCCCCGGATTTTAAGCACCGCCTCGACCATGCTCATATCAACCGTTGATTCGCCGTTTATCTCCAGAACGATGTCGTCCACCCTGAGACCGGCCAGGTCCGCCGGTGAATCGGGAATGGGCGAGATAATGGTGAGCCTCTCCTCCCGTATCCCCACCTGAGCGCCAATCCCTTCCATGTCCCCCTTTAGCCCGCTCAAACCGATTTCGTACGTTTCCGCATCAAGATAGGAAGTGTAAGGGTCATCAAGGACTTCAATCATGCCTTCGATGGCGCCTTTGCTGAGTTCTTGCGGCTCAAGCTGGTCCCGGTCCACATAGTCCCGGAAGATGATATCCCACACCTCCTCCACCACCCCCAGCCCTCCTTCACCCTCGACGGGAGCCCTTCCCAGGTTGTAGCCGATACCAAAGGACAGCGCAATGATGGCAATGAAAGTTAAAGCTACGAGGACATATTTCATATGGTTTGACATCGGTCTGTTTCTCTCCAGATGATATTGTTCAATACCTGTTGACAGAACCCTTAGAGCCTCTGATTTAACACGGAGAAGGTATCCCTGCCCCCTTGCTTTGCGCCGGCAAAGCTGTCAGCCGATTAATAAAAGGCCAAGTAAACCTGTAAGCCGAGTTCTGTATCCCTCCCCGAAGGGAAAGACGGTGACCATCTATCTAGCCCTTCCGTCTCCGAAAGGGTCATGCGGCCAACCCGGGGACAGGCCGGGCACCTTATGTCCCTCTATTCGGCCTTGCTCCGGATGGGGTTTACCCAGCCGACCGGTCTCCCGGCCGCTGGTGGGCTCTTACCCCACCATTTCACCCTTACCTTTCCCTTACGGGAAGGGCGGTATGTTTCTGTGGCACTTTCCGTAGGGTCACCCCTCCTGGGCGTTACCCAGCATCCTGCCCGGCGGAGCTCGGACTTTCCTCCCCGGAATCCGGGGCGGCCACCCGGTTTACTTGGCCCACTTATAGTCTAGTAGCGGGTGTGTCATTAGTCAACCGCTGCGTCCAGAGCCGCGTTGCAAAGCCCGTCCGCCTCTCTGTTCTGACGCCTCGGTATGGAGGCAATGGTACAGCTCTGAAATGAGGATTGCAGTTCCTTGACCTGCCGATATAGCGGTTTCAGGCCCGGGTGTTTCACTCGGTAGCGACCGTTTATCTGCTCTACCACAAGTTCGGAATCGGACTTTATCTCCACCCTGGCGGCACCCAGACGAACGGCTTCTTCAAGAGCCGCAATAACAGCCCGGTATTCTGCCTGGTTGTTGGTAGTCCTCCCGATGCGTTTGGAAATGCAGGCCAGCACCCTGCCCTGTCCGTCTTTAATCACGGCACCAATCGCGGCTGGACCGGGATTTCCCCGGGAAGCCCCATCAGTATATAAGACTGCTTTCTCAGTTTTCATTCATTACCTATGGCAGATACAGGATACGATTGCAGCTGCCGCACTGTATTACATTGCCACCCCTCACCTGCTGCAGCTCGCTGGAGGGCAGTGATATACGACAGCCGCGACATATCCCCTGCTCCACCCTGGCCACGGCGAAACCCTTGTTCTTCCTGAGCCCATCGTAAAGCGTGACCACCTTTGGGTCGAATTCGGCAGCCAGCGCCTGACGTTTCTGTCTCAGGTCATTCAGGCTGCTTTCCAGCGACACTTTCTCTTTCCCCAGCTGTTCCTGCTCGCGCTGCCACTCCGTACTCACCTGTTTCAATTTACCTGTCAACTCAGTCACCCCGACCTCCACTGACTCTACCTGCTCCATCAGTTCCAGGTCTTTCGTTTCCAGTCGGTCGCCCCTGGCCTTAAACAGTTCAACCTCATGCTGCAAATTGGACAGTTCCTTCGGGTTTTTGACCCGTCCGCCGTAAAGTTCGTCATTGCCGGCTTTTATTTTGCTCACCAGGTCGTCTATTTCCCGCTCAAGGGCGCGCTGCTGTTGCTGCAGTTCTTCCAGTTTTTTCTTCTCGGTGTCGAGTTTCTCCTGAACAGCGACAACCACATCGTTTTTACCCAGCCGGCTGACCGCCTGTTCCAGCCTGCGTTCTTCGTCAGCAATTTCGAGGTCAACTTCCTGTAATTCGTAAAGCTGTCGGGCAACGGCCATAACAAAAACGCCTTTCAGGGATACTCGCGTAAAGTACTGCTTTGTTTATTATATACCTGGTATGAAATCACCTCAGGCTTTGCGCAAGGTTTCCTGAACCAGTGAGCCGCCGGCATCGAAAGCCTGCAGGTTCTGCTCTCTTACCCTGGCTGGCGACTTCCCGGCCAGCACCTGTTTTACTTCCTGGCTATCGAAGAGCGGCGCTACCTGACACAGCGCACCGACCATGACCACGTTTGTCAGCAGGCTGCCCCCAATCTGCCGCGCTCGCTCGGTGGCCTTGATAGTATAACCTTTCTTCCCCGATTTCTTCAGCGCGGCCATTATCTCCTCATCCGGTGGATAGGTATCCATCTCCATATTGCACAGCACCGTCGGCTCTTTATAGTCGTTGAGCAGGTACATGCCGTCCCCGGAGAGCAATTCGAAGTTGCGCAGCATCTCAATAGTCTCGAACCCCATGAGGATATCCACCTTACCCGCCGGGATGAGCGGCGAATAGATTTCGGCATCGGATACCCTCAGATGTGATACCACGGAGCCGCCACGCTGCGCGGCACCGATTGTTTCCACCGCCAGGACCTCATATCCTTTATTGAGCAGGTATTCGGCGAGGATGCTTGAGGCAAACAGGTTGCCCTGTCCGCCAACGCCAGCAATCAGTATGTTTAGCTCCATGTGATTGCCCCTATCTTGCAAACTTCCACGCACATGCCGCAATCAACGCAGGTGCCATAGTCAATGGTCGCCTTGCCATCGCTGAAATGGATTGCCGGGCAGCCGAAGTAGGTAATGCAAATCTTGCAGCCATTGCAACGGTCTTCATCGAGGACGACCTTGCGCGGCGTGAAACCAAGCTCACCGGTCCGCCTTGCCACCAGGTAGCACGGCATGGTGGCCACGACGACCGAGACGCCCTTCTCCTTCACCGCTTTTTCCAGCGCCTCGGTTACCTGCGGGATATCATAGGGATTAACCACCCGGGCGCTGGTCGCTCCGGCGGCGGTGGCAAGACCGGTAACATCAATGGCGAGAGCCGGCTCGCCGCGAACATCGATATCGCTACCCGGGTGCGGCTGGAAGCCGGTCATCGCCGTGGTCCGATTATCGCAGACGATAACCACCATATCCGCTCCGCTATGGATGGCGTTCAGGAGGCCGAGGACCCCGTTGTGGAAGAAAGTCGAATCGCCGATGATGGCAAACACCGGCTTATCATAGCCGCTGTAAGCAATGCCTGATGCCATGGGTATCGACGAGCCCATGCAGTAGATGGTCGACTGCAGCTCCAGCGGCAGGAACGAGCCGGCGTCATAGCAGCCGATATCTCCGGTGACAACTCCTTTGTATTTATGAGCCACCATTTTAAGCGCGTGCAGCAGGCCGCGATACTGGCAGCCCACACATTGGGTGCGCGTACGTATCGGGACCTTCATCTCCAGCGGGGCCGTTGCCGGAATCTTCTCCTTCAGTTCCGGGTAAAGCTCCGCCAGCGACTTCAGTACTACGGCGGTTGATAGCTCCCCTTCCTGCGGCAGGAACCCGCTCCTCCCCATCACCTCCACCCTGATATCTTCGTCGAAAAACATCTGCTTCAACATACCTTCCACCACCGCCTCGCTGTCCTCATAAACGACCAGTTTCTCCATCCTGCGGGCGAACTGGAGCACCTTGTTCTTCGGCAGGGGCAGGGTGCCCAGTTTGAGAACCGGGAATTTTTTACCCAGTATCTTTTCCACCTCTTTGACGAAGGCATAGCCTATGCCGCAGGCAACCAGCCCTATCTTCCCCTCGCCGTCCTCGATATGGTTGAAGGTGCTGTCTTCCATGATTCTGTCCAGCACCGGCTGTTTTTCATTGAGCCAGCGATGTCTGAGTACAGGACGGAGAATGCCGCCGGCTTTAGTTTCTTTGACCGCGCTCATAATGAACCGGGAACGGTCATCCTCAAAGCGCGGCTCCTTTCCTTCTTTTATACCGTCCATTCTGACTTTACTGCGCGCGTGGCAGACGCGCGTTACCGGTCGCACCACGAAGCACAGCTCCGTCTCTTCGGAGAGTTCATAAGCCGCCTTTATCATGTCCTTGGCTTCCTGCGGGCACCAGGGGTCGAAGACCGGCAGGTGGGCATCAAGGCGGGTAATTATGCGGCTGTCCTCTTCATTCTGCGAGGAGATTCCCCCCGGGTCCTCTCCGGAAATCAGCCCCAGCCCCCCCCGGCCCGCCGGGGGCTTCAGGGG
>JAUWLN010000004.1 GCA_030613665.1 Dehalococcoidia bacterium | reverse complement strand
CGGACTTTCCGGGCAAGTTCTCTGGTCATAATTCCCAGCCCCGGGCCTACTTCCAGAACGGTATCGTCTGTGGTGAGTTCGGCCGCGGAAAGTATCTGCTGCCGTACGGCGTCGTCGATGAGGAAGTGCTGACCCAGCCTTTTCCGTGCCCTCAAACCGGAGCGGCGCAGTAAATTCTTGGTTTCGGCCAGCAGCGATTCCTTTTCCAAATGACACCTGCCCATGAAACGGTTCATAGAAATAGTGAGGCCGTGCACCTGCCCTTGACCCCGCCCAATAGCTTGCTCGGGCCAGCCAGCTCCAGCCAGGCAATCCTGCGGCACCCGGAAAATACCATTTACCGCTGCTTCCTCTCGGACCTGACGGGATTCATAGCCTTCCGCCGCGCAGGACCCGGCCTTCAACACCGCTTGACCAGAGTAGTCCTACCAGACAAGAGCCTCAAGCCGGAATTCAACCCTGCTGTAGCGGATTGCAGGTTCAGGGCACCGCTAGCTCCCCGTCTAGCACGACCTCAAAGAAATGCTAAACCGCCCGCCCTGCTTTGTCAAGGGAAGGCGATTATCTTCGCCAGTTCAGATATGTCTTTAACGTTATCCAGGTTGAGCACTAGCTCTATGGAGCGGTCTGCCTGCGCTTTAGAAAGGACTTCAGCGGTGCCGTCTCTGTATTTGGCCATCAGCTCGTCGGTGGTCATGGGCGTCCCGTGGTATCCGCGCCAGGCTTCCCATTTAACGCTGTGTTCCCGCCCGTTCTTCAGTTTGATGGTCACGACATCAAAGCCCTCCGGCCACGGTGTGGTCCAGTCCGGCCGGGGAATTAGTTTAACTTTCTGTCGGGCCTCTTTGAACCCGGGGTCAACCCGCTTCTCCTCGGTGAAGATATGCCGGTCGGCCCGCCTGTCCAGCAGGACACCAGCTATGCCGTGCTGCAAACTGACCCTTGAGTGCTCAGCATCCGGAGGTTCGAGCAGGTCGAGTTCATGCACGGCGCCTGGACTCATCTCAACCTCAACGCTGGCCACGTCATCACCGGCAATATCATTCTCTTTGACTAGATAGAGCGCCGCTTCGAGAGGGCGCTGCTGGAGGGAATGGCAGGGGAATATCTTGGTATCCAGGAGGTTGAAGCGGAACTCCTTGCCCAGTCCCCCGGTCACTTTCTCAATATGGTAATCTTCCTTTCCGGCAACGGCGCTGCCGAAGCCAGGGCCAAGGGCGCCATCTTCCAGGATATTGGTATCGGCGTTTATGCCTTCTCCGGCGAGCAGGGCTGCCGTGACGCCATTGCGGCAGGCAAACCCGGTCTCAACGAAGTGGGTCATGGTCGAGTGGTGCCTTAATGTTCCAGCTGCCTGCGAGGCAACGATGCCGAAGGCATTCAGTATCTGGTTTACATTTAATTTGAGCAGCTTGGCGGCGGCCACGGTGGCGCCGAAGTTGCCGAACACGGGCACGGCGAAGAAACCCCTGCCGGTGGCGGGCAGGCAGGCGAGTCCGATTCGCGACTGCACTTCGTGGGCGATGATGGCCGCTTCCAGCACATCTTTCCCGGAGGCGCCCACTTTCTCGGCGACCGGGAAAACAACCGGGAAAACGGTCATCATGCTTACCATCTCCGGTCGGCTGTCGCCCTCCCATTCCGATGAGTGTGCGAAATTACCGTTGGCCAGGGCGGCATTCGGCAGTGAGGTCTTGAATCCGCCGCCGATGACTCCGGCCTCGGGCGTCCCGCCGATATCGCGGACAAACTTGGTGACAATCCGGCCCGCCGGACGCGTTGAGCCCCATATCATTGAGCCCAGATTGCACAGCGCCAGTTCCCTGGCGTACTGCACTGTCTTCTGGGGGATGTCGTTGAAGCCGGTATCGACCACAAATCTGGCTACCTGCTCGGTTACGGTCATTTGGTCCTCCTTAATCTATAATGAGTTAAAAAATAATCATATACCTTGCTGCAATCTTACCGCCAGCCGTACGGGCAGACCTTTATCCATCATCCTGTCCTGTACAGCGGCAACGTCATAGGGTATGCGGTGCGGTTTTACTATTCTGGTTTCACTGTCGTAGATGGCGTAGCTGGCGCGCGGGTCTCCGTCACGCGGTTGTCCCACCCCTCCCGGATTGAGAATCAGCCGGCTTTCCCCCACGGCAAGTCCGATGTTGTCTACCAGCCGACTGGATGTAAAGGAGCCGTCTTCTTCCCTGAAGACGATGGGGACGTGAGAATGACCGACCAGGCAATAGGGCGACTGGAAGAAGTTGAAGTTCTCCCGGGCGATGCTGGCTGATATGACGTATTCCCATATCGGCTCCCGGGGGCTGCCGTGTACCAGCGTGAATATATCTTTATCGATTGTCAGAGGGAGCTTTTCCAGGTATTTTATATCTTTCTTATTCAGCTGACCGGCGGTCCACTGGCAGGCAAGCGCGGCATCGGGGTTGAAATCGGCGGTGCTTATCTGGCCGATGGCTCCCCAGTCATGGTTTCCGGCCACGCAGACATGGTTGTACTGTCGCAGCCGCTCGATGCACTCGTGGGGGTCGGGCCCGTAGCCGACGATATCGCCCAGGCACCATATCTCGTCCACCCCTCCTCGCCGCTCCATATCATCCAGGATCGCCTCAAAGGCGTTCAGGTTGGCGTGTATATCCGCGATGATGGCGTAACGCATGGTACTACTATAGCAATTTTCGTGTCAGATGAGAAGGTGGGGAAGCGAAAAGGCAGCAGAAGGAATGGTACACTATATCCGGACAACTGAGGAGATTCTATCCATAGTATAGTGTGGGGTGATTATGAATATTTATCAAGATGAATCTGGATGTTTTGGTTTTAATGCAGGGAGCAGTAAATATTTTGTTGTAGCGCTACTTTGCCCTAAAAACAGCAAGCACGTGTCAAATGTTGTTCGTAAGTTTAAAGGCTCACTCATTAAGGACGGATGGCCAAAACAAATAGAAACACTACCCAAGGTTTATAAATTTTGACTTATTCAGCTATAAATTATATAATACGTTTTACATCGTTTTTATGGTGAGAGTGGGATGAAGCGCGGTTTTTTAAGTGTGGTGATGAATATATGTACCATGCGTTGCCCGCAAGGGCTAGCGGCGGGTGAAACTATGTCGTGGAGGGCAATGCATGATGAAAACAATATCGGAAATCAACGAGAAAATACAGCAGGGCAAGGCTGTAGTCGTCAATGCTGAAGAAGTCATTGACCTGGTCAAAGAAAAGGGCGTAAAACAGGCCGCTCAGCATGTTGACGTTGTAACCACGGGCACCTTCGGCCCGATGTGTTCCTCAGGAATCTACTTCAATATCGGTCACAGCAAACCGAGAATCAAGCTGGGTGGCGGTCGCGTCTACCTCAATGATGTCCTGGCCTATCCCGGTCTGGCGGCGGCGGACGTGTTCTTCGGAGCAAATGCCCTGCCCGATGACGACCCCAGAAACAGGATGCACCCCGGCGATTTCAACTACGGCGGCGGTCACGTCATCGAGGAACTGGTGGCGGGCAAGGACATCCGTTTTACGGCGAATGCCTACGGCACCGATTGCTACCCGAGGAAGCGATTGGAAACGTGGCTGAACATAAAGGACCTGAATGAGGCGGTGCTGTTCAATGTCCGCAACGCCTACCAGAACTATAACGTCGCCGTAAATCTATCCGACAAGACCATCTATACCTACATGGGAGTGCTCAAGCCGCGGCTGGGCAACGCAAACTACTGCAGTGCCGGGCAGCTATCGCCATTGCTCAATGACCCGCATTACCGGACCGTCGGCATTGGCACCCGGATTTTCCTGGGTGGAAGCGTCGGCTATGTTGCCTGGCAGGGGACACAGCATAACCCGAATGTACTCCGCACGGAAGCGGGTGTGCCGAAAAGGAGTGCCGGGACGCTGGCCGTAATCGGCGACCTGAAACAGATGAACCCGCAGTGGCTTGTCGGGACGAGCATGTACGGCTACGGTGTTACGCTGACGGTGGGGGTTGGCGTGCCCATCCCCGTCCTCGACGAGGAAATCCTCCGCCACACGGCGGTCACCGATGCGGAAATATACGGCGCGGTGATTGACTATTCGGACGCCTATCCCAACCAGAAGCCGGACATCGTTGGGGAGGTAAGCTACGCCGAGCTGAAGAGCGGCGCAGTGAAGCTGCAGGGTAAAAAGGTGCCTGCCGGCTCTCTGTCCAGCTATTCAAGGGCACTGGAAATCGCGGAGATTCTGAAAGACTGGATTAAGCGCGGCGAGTTCCTGCTCACCGAGGCGGTGGCGCCGCTGCCGGGCGTCGAGTCCGGGGTGGCCTTCAAGCCGTTGCAGGAGCGCCCGCTTGAGATTTAAGTCGATATCAACTGGAGGTGGCAATAATGACCGTTACAAAAAGAGTGGTTCTGCATTTTCCCAGGCGGGTGGTGGAGCAGCCGGTCATCTACCGTCTGGTCAAGGATTACAACCTTGAATTCAATATTTTGAGGGCGTCCATCACCGCCGAGCCGGAGGAGGAAGGGCTGCTGATACTGCAGCTTAAGGGTGAGCAGGAAGAATATGATAAAGGCATTAAATTCCTGCTCAAGTCCGGGCTTAAAATCCAGTCGCTCAGCCAGGACGTTACCCGGAACGAGGCGCGCTGCACGAGCTGCGGAGCCTGCGTTACCCTCTGCCCTCCCGGCGCCTTTGAGGTTGACCCGAAAACGAGGCAGGTAAAATTCGACGACGAGAAGTGCGTGGCCTGCGGGCTGTGTATCAAGGTCTGCCCGCCGCGGGCGATGGAAGTCCATTTTTAACGAGATGTATCAGCCGCGTACCTATCGCCACTGGGTAAAAGGCGATGATTTGGTCGATTTCAGGGTTGCGGTCAGGGAGACGGACCTGTACCTGCGCGCGGCGAGAGACCTGCACCGCAAGGCGCACCGGCTCGTGCTGAAGCACCGCGATGGTATAGAGAAGTACATTGCCCGCCACCCTGATTTCCTGGCCTCCCTGGAACCGGTTGAGGTTGAGTCGCCGGCACCGAAGATAGTCCGCGCTATGGCCGATGCCGCCCGTCTGTGCGGCGTTGGCCCGATGGCGGCGGTGGCGGGGGCTATCGCCGAGTACGTGGGCGAGGAACTGCTGGAGTTCTCCCCTGAAATCGTGGTGGAGAACGGCGGCGATATTTATCTGAAAAGCCTGCGCCGGAGAACGATTGGCGTCTTCGCCGGCGGCTCCCCGCTGACCGGCAAGCTCGGCCTAGAGCTCAAGCCTGAGGACACGCCGCTGGGCATCTGCACCTCATCGGGGACGGTGGGGCATTCCCTGAGCTTTGGAAAGGCGGACGCCGTCATCGTGCTGGCCGACTCCGCCACGCTGGCCGATGCCGCGGCCACCGCCATCGGCAACCGGGTCAGTGAAGTGACGGACATAGAGAAAGGCATCGAGTTTGCGCAGGGTATCGGTCAGCTTAGAGGGGTGGTCATCATCAAGGATGACAGCCTGGGGGTCTGGGGAGCGGTGAAGCTCGTGCCGACACAAAATCAGTAATCAGGTGGTTTCTGTTAGGCAATGTGTTTATGTTGTTGTTATTCCAAAATAGCTTGTAATTCCTCCTATTCATGCTTATACTACAACTCATGGCGCCTATCGATGGAATATTGTGCAAACTCTCGCGAGCATACGAGCATCTGGAAGCTTTTAACAAAGAAGTTAGGGTTTATCTCGAAGGTGAGCCCTATAAAATCATTCCAGACCTCAAGCTTAAAAAGGAGGCTACATATAGTCTTACTGTTAAGTTGTCTATTGCCCATCACCCCCCTGCTATCTTGAGTATTCTCGCCGGCGAAGTCGTCTATCAGGTGCGTTCTGCCCTCGATCATCTTGCTTACCAACTCGCTGTGACCAATGTAGGACTCAATAGTGACCTGAAGAGATGTGAATTCCCCATCTTCATTGACAAAGGGAAATACCATAGAGTCACAGGAAGAGGACTCCCCGAGCGGAATAGCGGGCTTGATAAGGTCAGGAGCATTGCGCCAGCAGCGCAGGCAACCATTGCGGGATTGCAACCGTATAATAGAAGGCACAATCCTAAGACGCATCCGCTCTGGCTTCTTCATGAGCTTTGCAATATAGACAAACACCGCAGGTTCCATTTGGTTGGTGTACCTATAGGACGTATTTCTACCATTCAAGATGGCACTTTTAAGGTTGCGAGTGTGAGAATATTTGACAAACGCCCGTTGAAAGACGGCACAATAATTATGTGTGCTACTGTCTTCGCCTGTTCCGGGTTTCCAGGCAAAGTGACAGTGAAGCATGAAATCCCCCCGCAGATAGCCTTTGAGGAGGCTATCGCCCTCCCGCAGAGATACGCTGGCGAGGTCTTGAAAGGTATATTGATTTTTATTGATAAATCTGTTTTACCTAAACTAAAACCGTTTTTGTAATAGCAGTATTATCCTCCATTAAACTGTTGGTGTGAGAGTCCCGCAACAAGCTCTATTTTGAGCCTCAAGCTATCGGCGTGCTATAATCTGGCTATGAAAGTCTCGGCGCTGGGAGAGTTCGGGTTAATCGACCTCCTGGCGGAAATGATTTCCGGCTCGCAGGATAAAAGCGCGGCGTCGTACCGGAAACTGGTAATCGGCATCGGGGATGATGCCGCCGCCTGGAAGGGAGACACAGGCACGCAGCTGGTCACCACCGACTCGCTTTTTCAGGGCGTCCATTTCCGACTGGAAACCACTCCCTGGTACGAGCTCGGCTGGAAATCGCTCGCCGTGAACCTGAGCGATATCGCCGCCATGGGTGGTGTGCCCGAATACGCCGTGGTATCGCTGGCGGTGCCGCCGGAAACCGAGGTGGATGATGTCAAAGCACTGTACCAGGGTATGCTCGACCTGGCGCAGCGCTTCGGGGTTGCCCTCATCGGCGGCGATACCTGCCGCGCGCCCCTGGTATCAATCACCGTTACCGTGCTGGGCGGTGCTAAAGATAAAGATGAAAAAGTGCTCACTCGCTCGGCAGCCCGACCCGGTGAGAAAATCGCCGTGACCGGCGCCCTCGGCGGCGCGGCCGCCGGAATGGAAATACTGGATAAAAAGCTGGAGATAGATGCCGGGTCGAGCAGTCAATTGCGCAAAGCCTTTCTGCAGCCCGAGCCCAGGGTGGCTGAGGGGCAAAAGCTGGTGGAGCTGGGCGTGAAAGCGGCCATCGATATAAGCGACGGGCTGATGTCCGACCTGAAACATATCTGCGATTCCAGTCGGGTCGGTGCCAGAGTTGAAGCCGACCGGATACCGGCTGCATCTGCGGTCAGGGCTCACTTTGCGGAGCGCGCTCTTGAACTGGCCACCGCCGGCGGTGAGGACTACGAGCTGCTTTTCACCGCGAGCGATGAGGTAATCGATAAAGTGAAGGCAGAGCTTTCCTGTCAGGTAATGGTCGTCGGCGAGATTTTAGCCGGGGAGCCGGGCAGTATAGTCATGGTTGACGCGCGTGGCGAGCCGGTCCGCCCGGGAAAGGGCGGCTGGGAGCACTTCAACGCATAACAGGATATAAAGGTGAATGAAAAGATGATGGATAAAAAACAGGCGTTTTCCGGGCTCAATGCGGGCCAGGGCATGTGCTTCGGCTGCGGAAAGAAGAATCCGTTTGGCATGTGTCTGAAATTCAGTCGGGACGGCAACGGTGTCATAACGGAGTATACCCCTGGAGAGTATTATCAGGGCTGGCCGGATATCATTCACGGCGGCATCGTCGTCACCCTGCTTGATGAAGCGATGGGACATGCCGTCCTGATGAACGGTAACTTTGGTTTTCTCACCGCGTCAATACAGGTCAACCTCAGGCGTCCCGCCTATGTGAACGATGTGCTTGTTGTCCGTGCCGAGGTGACTAAAAACGGGAAAAAGACGCTGGAGACGGAAGGAAAGCTGACGACAAGCGATGGCAAGACGGTGGCAGACGCTAAGGCGGTGCAGGTCATTCTCAAAGGCAACCAGCTTGAGGCGGTTATCTGGGACATGGATGGGGTAATTGCCGATACGGCGCCCTTTCACTTTCAGGCGTGGGATGAGGTCTTCCGCAGGAGAAAAATACCGTACTCCAGGGAGGTTTTCCAGCGCAATTTCGGGAAGCGGAATGATATCATTGTCCGCAGCATTGTCGGCGAAGATTACCCGGAAAATGAGATGGAAGCCATTCTGGTGGAGAAAGAAGGGATGTTCCGCGAAAAGGCAGCCGGGAATATAAAGTCGTTCCCGGGAGCGATAGAGTTGATTGGTGAACTGCGGGAATACGGTGTCAAAGAGGCGCTGGCGACCTCCTCCCCCATTGAGAACGGGCAGTTTGTTACCCGCCAGCTGGGCATAGAGAACAGCTTCGACGCGGTGGTCTGGGGTAGGGAGGTTACGGAAGGGAAGCCGAACCCGCAGATTTTCCTGCTCGCCGCCGAGCGGCTGAACGTTGACTCTGGAAACTGCGGCGTTATCGAGGATGCTGTGGCCGGCGTTGCCGCCGCTAAGCGGGCCGGTATGAAATGCCTGGCGGTGGCCAATAGCCACCCGGAGGCAAAGCTGGATGAAGCCGGCCTCGTGGTTGATAGCCTGGAACATGTCAGCGTGGCCGACCTGGCCTCGATTTTCAATTCACCGAAGAAAGGATGAGCACTCGAAATCATGGCGGCAATAGAAAGGTCTCTGGTACTGGTTAAACCCGATGCCGTGAGGGACGGACACGGCGAGGAAATTATCGATCGTCTCGAGGGGCTGGGGCTGAAAAAAGTGGCGCACAAGACGCTGCGCATGGATAGAGCGCTGGCGGAGAAACACTATGCCATTCACCGGGAGAAGCCGTTTTTTGGCGAACTGGTGGCATATATGACATCAGCGCCGATAGTGGCGGCGGTCTTTGAAGGAGAGGGGGCGGTGGTCAAAATAAGACAGGCAATGGGCGCCACCGACCCATCCAAGGCGGACGCTAAGACGATTCGTGCTGACTTTGGACGGGATGTAACGCGCAATGCGGTGCACGGCTCAGATGCGGTGGAGACGGCGGAAAAAGAAATCCGCCTGTTTTTCACTGAGGAAGAAGTCGTTTAGGATAAGAACCGCTGGGCTTTTCTACTGAATCCGGAGCACCAGGTCAGCCTGTCCCCAGAGTCGGTCAAGCTGGTAAAATTCACGCTCAGCCGTGGAAAATATGTGCACGATTACGTCGCCGTAGTCAAGCAGCAGCCAGCCCGAGTCTACGGTGCCTTCGTGGTGGATGGGGAGAACACCCTCTTTTTTTATAATGTGTTCCACTTCTTCATAAATAGCCTTTATCTGCCGCTCGCTCTCTCCGTTACAGATAACAAAATAATCGGCGAAGCTGCAGACTTTGCTGGTATCAAGCAGCACAATATCACTGGCCTGCAGGTCACCGGCCGCGTCAACTGCTTTTCGGGCTATTTCTATTCCTTCCAGAATTCGGGCCTCCCCGGTTTTGATACTTAAAATTATAGCACAGCGGCAGCAATTATACAGGTGCATATTGACAAAGCCTTTTTGATTGTGCTATGTTTAACATAAGTAAAAAAACAATTGGTCGAGATGAAGAACCAGAAGTTTAACGCCTATTATTATTTTTATTACTTTTTCTGGCGCCCAAGCGCTGGGGAGGGTTTCCTATGAGCTAGATACAGTTAGAAACTGAAGAAGATTAGAAGGAAAAACGGAAGAGCCCTCTCCAGAAGGGCTTTTTTATTTGCCTGTTACTGGTCAAAGAGGGCGGAGAAACTGAGGAGAAAGAAGATGATAATCATGAAATCGGAAGCAACCAGAGAAGAAGTCGCCAGCGTGGTGAAGGAAATTAAAAAGGTTGGCCTGAAGGCAGATGTCTCCCGGGGCGAGTACCGGACGGTAATCGGCCTTATCGGCGATGAGGGGAAGGCGGACTTTTCCCACTTTGCCACCCTTCCCGGAGTGAAGGAGGCTTTCATGGTGGAGACTCCCTACAAGCTCATCAGCAAGGAATACGGCAAGCGTTTTGATGGGGAGGGAGAGCGGCGGCAGATACGAGCGGGCAACGTCAAGATTGGTGGCGATGAGCTGGCGATTATCGCCGGGCCATGCACCATTGAAAGCAAATCTCAGCTCTTTCGCATCCCCGAAGAAGTAACGAAGGCCGGGGCGCAAATACTGCGCGGCGGCATATTCAAGCCCAGGAGCTCCGTCCATTCCTTTCAGGGGCTGGGGGCTAACGGTCGTGAGGGAGCAGAGGAAGCATTACGCTGGCTGTATGAAGCCGGGCAGCGATTTGAAATGCCGGTGGTAACGGAGGTAAGGGGTGAGGCGCAGATTGACCTGGTGGCCAGCTATGCTGATATAATACAGGTTGGTGCCCGTAATATGTACAACCAGGACCTGCTCGCCAGTGTGGCCAGAGCCGGAAAGCCCGTGCTTTTCAAACGGCACTTCGGGGCGGGCATTGATGAGTTTCTGTCCTTTGCTGAATACATGGCGGCAGAAGGCAACAAGGATATTATCCTGTGTGAGCGTGGCATATTGCCCCTGGGAAAGGGGAAAAACTACACCCGCTATACCCTTGACCTCTCGGCGATTCCGGCTATTCAGAAAGAGACCTATCTGCCGGTGGTTGCCGACCCCAGCCATGCCACCGGGCGGCGTGACTTAATCTTCAATATGAGCTGCGCGGCGGTTGCCGCCGGAGCGTGCGGCCTGATGATTGAGGCGCACTACGACCCGTCGGAGGCAATGGTCGATGGTATGCAGATGATAACTCCGGATGAACTGAAAGAAGTTATCAGTGTCTGCCGGAAAATCCACAAAATGGTTGCTGCCAGGCACGAAGCAAAGGTGATAAGTGGATGAAGCAGGTGAATGTGGCACTCGGCAGTAAGAGCTACCCGGTGTATATCGGGTCCGGACTGCTGGCCCGGGCGGGCAGCTATCTGAAGGAACGCGGTTTTAACGGCCGGTTGGTGGTCATCACCGACTCTACCGTGAAGAAACTGTATGGCGATATGCTGGGTCAGGCACTGGAGGGTGACGGATTTCAGGTCGATATCCTTGAGGTGCCGCCCGGCGAAGAGCAGAAAACACTGGAAAATGCCGGACGGCTTTACCGGGGACTGACCGCGGTTCACGCGGAACGGGCGACGCCGGTTCTGGCGCTGGGAGGCGGCGTAATCGGTGACCTGGCGGGGTTTGTGGCCGCCACCTACCAGAGAGGCGTGCCGCTGGTACAGATGCCGACCACGCTGCTGGCCCAGGTTGACAGCAGTGTTGGCGGGAAGGTGGCGGTGGACCACGGGCAGCTTAAGAACATGATTGGCGCCTTCTACCAGCCGGAAATGGTTATTGCCGATACGAATACGCTGCTATCCCTGCCCGAAGAAGAGCTGGTCAATGGACTGGCCGAGGTCATCAAGAGCGCTGCCATACGGGATGGCAGCTTTTTCTCCTTTCTCGAGGAGAATATGGAAAAGATAAAATCATTCGACGTAAATAGCCTGGAAGAGGTTGTCTTTCAGACGGTCGGCATCAAGGCGGGGGTGGTGGTTGAGGACGAGCTTGATATGGGTCTGAGGCATATTTTGAACTACGGCCATACCATCGGACATGCCGTTGAGTCGGTCTCCGATTTCAGGGTAAAGCATGGAAACGCGGTGGCCATCGGAATGGTGGCGGCGGCACGATTGTCCCATCGACTGGGGCTGCTTGATGGGGACGAGGTAAAAAGGCTGCGGCAATTGATAACGCGGGCCGGCCTGCCTGTGGAGGTTCCCGGCCTCGGCATTGAGAAGATAATGCAGGCAATGAAGCATGATAAAAAAGTTCGGGAAGGCAGGGTGGAGTTCGTCCTGCTGAAATCAATCGGTGATACTGTCGTCGCTGACGATGTTTCCCCGTCTTTAATCAGGGAGGTTCTGGCGGGAAATGGATAGACCCGGAATCTGCGCCTCTATAGTAAATGGCAACCTTGAAGCCATCGAGCGTGTTGCGCCGCTGGTTGATTTATTTGAAGTACGAATCGACCTGATTGGACCTGATTGGCGAGAGGTCGCCGGGCAGCTCGGGAAACCCTGGGTTGCCTGCAATCGAAAACCGGATGAAGGAGGAACCTGGAAGGGCAGTGAAGAGGAAAGAATTGTCGAGCTGCTCAGCGCTTTGGAACTGGGTGCGGCGATAGTCGATATTGAGCTCAGTACCGAAAATCTCAATGACGTCGTGACGCGGATTAAAAAACAGGCGGAATGCCTGATTTCTTTTCACGAATTGGAAGGGACGCCGCCTTTTAGTACGATGAAGGAAATAGCGCGGAGACAACTTGCCGCCGGGGCTGACATCGTTAAGGTGGTTACCACCGCCCGGAAGTTCGAGGACAACGTGAGTACCATGCAGCTTATTCGGGAATTTTCGGGAAAAAGAGTGGTCGCGTTTGCCATGGGACCGCTTGGCCTGGTGAGTCGGCTTCTCTGTCCGCTCGTGGGTGGCGAGTTCATTTATGCCTCCGTTGCATCGGACGGAGAGGCGGCACCGGGGCAGATGACGGCGGACGAAATGAGGCAGATATACGAAATGGTGAAGGGATGAACCAGATAACCGGGAAAACCAGAATTTGTGGGATAATCGGCGACCCCGTAGAGCACAGCATGTCGCCGGTGATGCATAACGCTGCCTTCGAAGCGCTGGGACTCGACTATGTCTATCTGCCGTTTCATGTGCGGGGGGAGGAATTAAAAGCGGCGATAAACGCTATACGGGCATTGAAAATAGCCGGCCTGAACGTGACCATACCGCATAAGATGGCGGTGATACCGTTCCTTGATAAACTGGACCCGCTGGCGGAGAGGATGGGTGCGGTGAACACCATCGCCAGTGAGAACGGAAAGCTCACCGGCTGCAATACCGATGCCCCCGGTTTTTTGCAGGCACTGCGGGCGCAAGGCATTGAGCCGGATGGTAAAAGCATCGTCATAATTGGCGCCGGTGGTGCCGCGAAGGGAATATCCTTTATCCTTGCCGGGGCAGGTGCCAGCCTGGTCATTCTGAACCGCACTCTCTCCAGGGCAGAGGAACTGACGTCCCAGATTGCGCGGTACTATCACCGGAAGATAGCAGCGATGATGCTGAACGAGGCGAATCTGAAGAGGGTGTTTGAAGGTGCCGATGTCCTGGTGAATACCACCAGCGTGGGCATGGTCCCCGATGTTGACCGGACCCCCGTGCCGGGCAATCTGCTCAATTCCCATCTGGCGGTTTCGGATATCGTTTACAATCCGCTGGAAACAAGGCTGCTCCGGGAGGCGAAGGCGGCCGGTGCCCGCACCATCAACGGGCTGGATATGCTGGTGTGGCAGGGCGCGCTGGCTTTCGAGAAATGGACCGGCCGGAAAGCACCGTTTGAAATCATGAAACAGATAGCCCTGAAGGCTTTGAGAAATGAAAAGTAACATCGCCCTCGTTGGTTTTATGGGAACGGGAAAGACGGACGTGGGCAGATTGCTGGCCAGGAAGCTGGACAAAGATTTCGTCGAGCTGGACGAACTCATCGAGCAGAAGGCAGGAAAGACCATTCCCGAAATCTTCCAGCAGGACGGGGAAATAGCTTTCCGCGAGCTTGAGATTGAGGCAACCCGGGAGGCGGCGGCGCAGAAAAACGCGGTGATTGCCTGCGGCGGCGGCGTTATCCTGAACCAGATAAACGTTGACCGGCTGAGGGAGCAAGGCGTGATTGTTTATCTGACGGCATCGCCGGAGGCGATTCTGCAGAGGACATCATCGGATACAGATGAAAGACCATTGCTGGTAGCCGAGGACAGGACATCCAGGGTGGAGAAGCTCTTGAACTTCCGGCGGCCGTTCTATGAGCGTGCCGCTGACATAACCGTGGACACTTCCGGACTGGACGTGGCTGGAGTGGCCGGGCAGATAATAAGCGAATTGAGCGAACATGAGAGTCACGATTGAAAAAAGTGATATAAGAGGTAAAGCGACTGCTCCTCCATCCAAGAGCTACACGATAAGAGGCTTGATGTGCGCGGCACTGGCTCGTGGTGAAAGCAAGATAGTGCACCCTTTGTACGCAGATGATACGGAAGCGGCGGTAAGGGTGCTGAGCGACATTGGTGTGGGCGTTGAGCAGTCGAAAGACATCTGGCTAATCAGTGGCGGCGACTTTCGCCAGCCTGATGCTGACCTGTGCTGCGGCGATTCGGCAGCGACGCTGAGGTTTATGACGGCCATCGGCTCGATAGTACCGGGGAAATGCCGTTTGACGGCAGGCGCTTCGCTGGCCAGGAGGCCGGTCGGGCCGCTGGTGGAAGCGCTGCGGAGGCTCGGCGTGGACTGTTCTTCGGATAACGGCGTGGCGCCGGTGATGGTCAATGGGGGGAGGTTAAAAGGCGGGGAGACCGAACTGCCCGGCGATGTCAGCTCCCAGTTCCTCTCGGCGCTGCTGCTGGTATCACCGTTTGCCGAAGATGGAATGCATATCAGGCTGACCACGCCTCTGGAATCAAAGCCGTATGTAGCCATGACCCTTGAGTGCATGGCAAGGTTCGGCATTAATGTAACCGCCTCAGCCGGGATGGACGATTTCTATACGGCGAAGCAGACATATCAACCAACCAGCTATGAAGTGGAAGGCGACTGGTCGTCAGCCTCTTATTTACTGGCACTGGGCGCGGTTACGGAGGGGATGGAGGTGGAGAACCTGAACCCGCAGAGCCTGCAGAGCGATAGGGCTATGCTGGAGTTCCTGAGCCGGATGGGCGCGGAGGTTGAGGTTTCGTCCGGCGCCATAAAGGTCAGGGGCTCAAAGCTGAAAGCGCTGCACGCCGATTTGTCCGATTGCATTGACCTGCTTCCCACCGTGGCCGTTCTGGCGGCGTTGGCCGAGGGAACCAGCGAGTTTGAAGGCATCGGCCGGGCGAGGCTAAAAGAATCCAATCGTGTGGCGGCTGTCCGGGAAGGACTGGAACGGATGGGGGTAAAGGTTGCCGAGGAAGAGGACCGGCTGCTCATCACCGGCTCAAATCTGAAAGGCGCGGTCGTTGACAGCCACGATGACCACCGCATTGCCATGGCCTTCAGCATCCTGGGGACGCGGGCGGGAAGCACCACCATAAATAATGCGGAGTGCGTTAAGAAGACATTTCCCGAATTCTGGGATATACTAAAAAGCATTGGGGGAAGATTGAAGATAGATGGGTAACAGTCTGGGAAAGATTTTCAATGTCACCAGCTTTGGCGAGAGCCACGGCCACTGCATGGGGATAGTGGTTGACGGCTGCCCGACAGGGCTGCCCATCACCGAGGCGGATATCCAGCAGGAGGTGGAGCGGAGGCGGCCCGGTGCCGCCGGCACCACGGAACGGGGGGAGCCGGACAGGGTGGAGATAATCTCCGGCATCTATGATGGAAATACCACCGGTGCGCCTATCTGCATGCTCTCCTGGAACAAAGATATGGACTCCGGCGTCTATAAGAAAAATCGGTTCGCTCTGCGTCCCGGTCATGCCGATTACACTGCTTTCGTAAAGTACGGTGGATGCAACGATTTTCGCGGCGGAGGCAGGTTCTCAGGGAGGATAACTCTGGCCTATGTTATGGCGGGGACAATCGCCAGGAAATTAATCGGTCGCCTGGGCATCGATGTCTTCGCGTACGTCGTTGAAATCGGCGGCATCAAGGCCCGGACGCAGGAACTGGCTGCCATTAAGGATAACGCCGGTAACAACCCGCTTTGGTGCGCTGACCATGAGGCTGCTGACAGGATGACGCAGTTAATCGAACAGGCGAAGCAGGAAAAAGACAGCCTGGGCGGGATTATCGAAGGCATTGCCGTTAATTTACCGGCGGGGCTGGGTGAGCCCGTCTTCGATAATTTCGACGGGGAGCTATCGAAAGCCCTTTTCGCCATCCCGGCGGTAAAAGGAGTGGAGTTCGGTGCCGGCTTCGCCGTCGCCGGAATGAAAGGTTCCCAGAATAATGACCTTTATGATATAAAAGATGGCCGGATTGTTACCCGGACCAACAATGCCGGCGGAGTGCTCGGCGGCATCAGCACCGGCATGCCGGTAGTCGTCAGGGTGGCCGTCAAGCCGACCGCCTCCATCGGTAAAGATCAGGAAACGGTGGATATTCAGAAGATGACAAAGGCCGGCCTCGCGGTAACGGGTCGACATGATACCTGTATCGTTCCGCGGGCGGTGCCAGGGGTGGAAGCGATGATGGCGGTTACCATATGCGATTTTATCCTGCAGGCAGGACTTATACCGAGGGTGTTGTCATGAATTTAGAAGAGCTGCGGAAGCAGATTGATAACGTGGACGCCAGAATCACCGAGTTGATTGGCGAGCGGGTACGCATTGCCGAGGAGATAGGCAAGGGCAAGCGGGCAAAAGGCCGGTCGATTGAGGACCGGGAAAGAGAAAAAAAAGTCCTGGAAAACGTCAAACGCATTGCCCGGGAGCAAAATATCGGCATTGGCGGGGAAGAACTGGAAAACATCTACGGGCGCATCATCGCTGCCTGTAAAAATAAAGAGGGCGTTACGGTTGCTTTCCAGGGTGAGGCGGGCGCCTACAGCGAGGAAGCCGCATTCCGTTTCTTCGGCACGTCAATTGAGAGCCGGCCGCGTGAGACGCTGGAAGAGGTATTCAAATCGGTGGAGGAGGGGGAGGTGCAATTTGGCGTGATACCGGTGGAAAACTCACTGGAAGGGAGCATCAGCCGGTCTTATGACCTTATGCTGGAATCCGACCTGCATGTTTGCGGCGAGACTGAGGTGAGAGTCATCCACTGTCTCATCGCCAGCCCTGATGCTGGCCTGGATACGGTGAAGAAGGTCTACTCCCATCCCCAGGCGCTGGCGCAGTGCCGTAATTTCCTGAAGCATCTGAACGCGACGCTGATTCCCGGCTATGATACTGCGGGCAGCGTCAAGATGATTAAGGAACAGGGATTAATGGACAGCGCTGCCATTGCCAGTGCCCGGGCCGCAGAGATATATAACATGAAGATAATTGCCAGGGAGATAGAGGACAACCCGCACAACTTCACCCGGTTCTTCATCCTGGCCAGAGAGGACTCCCCGCCAAGCGGGAATGATAAAACATCGATTGTTTTTTCGACGAAGAACCAGCCCGGTGCCCTGTATGAGGCGCTCGGTGAACTTTCCCGCCGCAGCATTAATCTGACCAAGCTGGAGTCCAGGCCGACACGGCAGAAACCCTGGCAGTACAACTTTTACCTTGATTTTGATGGTCACCGAAAGGATGCCGCTGCCCGGGAAGCGCTGGCGGATGTGGAGAAGTTTACAATTTTTCTCAAGGTGCTGGGTTCGTATCCCAAGGCGAGAAGATAGAACTGAGGTGTGTTAGTGAAGGTTGCCATAGTTGGCGGTTCGGGAAAAATGGGGCGGTGGTTTGCCCGCCATTTACTGGACGAAGGCAATGAGGTAGTTATCAGCGGCCGCACCGAGAGCAAAATCATGGAGGCAAAAAAGGAGCTTGGCGTTGACGCGGTTTCAAATGTAGAGGCAGTCAAAGACGCTGAGGTCGTATTGCTCTCGGTGCCGATTGATACCTTTGAGGACATCATTGTCGAACTGGCCCCCCATATCCATCCGGACCAGGTGGTGGTGGACGTTACCTCGGTAAAAGTTATGCCTGTGGCTGCCATGCACCGGCACCTGAAGACAAAACGGATATTGGGGACACACCCGCTCTTTGGCCCGGGGGCCAAGGGGATTTCCGGCCAGAATTTCGTGCTGGCGCCGACCGCCAGTGAGGAGGAAGCGCTGGCGGGGGAGGTCAGGGTTTACCTGGAAAAAAGGGGTGCCAGCGTCAGCCTGATGACGCCCGAAGAGCACGACGATAAAATAGCCGTCATTCTCGGACTCTCCCATTTCATTGCCATAGTCGCTGGCGATACGCTTCTGAATTCGAATAAGGTGGTGCAGCCAACAAAGCTCGGCGGCATTACCTATAAAGTGCTGTTGACCCTGGTGGAAAGCGTTATCTCGGAGAACTCGGAATTGTATGCCTCTATCCAGATGAATTTGCCCGGTGTTCCGGACATTGAGGCGCTGTTCCAGAGGAAGGCGGCGGAGTGGGCGGAAATGGTGAAAAACAAGGACCGGGACGCATTTATACGGCGAATGAAAACGTTGAAAAGCAGGCTGGAGAAGGATAACCCCGATTTTGGTAAAGCCTATGAGAACATGTACCGGCTTGCCTCGGGGTTATAACCCTTATTTCGGCGCAGAGCGGTTCGGGGATTAACCGCTTGGTAAGTCTTCCTTATCTGCACTTGATGGAACCCCTGTTTCCCTGGCTAAATAATTGGATTCCCCCCTCCCCCTATTTGTCAAATGAGGACAAGCGCCAAAAAGCGACATTCATTTCAAATATTCGAATATCTTTACCGAGGGCACATTACCCACGCTGGGAAAAAATGTGACTTCAGGAGAGTTGTATAACAGCTTGTAGTTCTTTAATGCCCCCAGGGGCACCGGGCTGATAAACGGCGAGTCTCCAACAATCTGGAACTGCCCTGATTCCTGCTCTTCTATGTAGCTCTGTGCTTCTTCATAGCTGAGGAAAAATTGCTCCTCGTCGATTACTTTGATGGTGCCCCCGCTCTTTAGAGGCCTTACCTGGAAGGAAATGACTTTTACCTGCTGCGGGGTCACTGCCTTGCCATCGAAGTTATATAGCCTGACCGCCAGTGACCGGTAGTATTCAGGGTGCAGGTACACTTTCCCGACAAGCGTGTTTTTCTCATCCGGGTGGGGTTCCAGGTAGGTCTCAAAATATTTCGTTTGTTCCTGTTCTGACCAGAAGGCCAGAGCCCAGAACTTGGTTGCGACGGTCTGTCCGTCAATCATGATATACTTGGCATCCAGTTTGTCGATTATCTCGCTGTCCGGAATCGTTTCCCGTTCCCAATTCGTTTCCCATTCTATTTCCCGAGGCGAATTTTCGTCCTGGGAAAGCAAAAAACTGGCCACGTAAAATCCGCCCGGACCCGGAGTGCGATTTACCGGGCGCTGGGCAATGCGGGCTATCCAGTAGCCGTAGTCGACCCAGGCCATTACGGCATAAGCGGAATCAGGGTAATCGTATTGTTTATCAGGTGGGGGAGGCTCATATATCTGATAGTAGAAATTCGAGTCGCCAAAAGGCTCCGGCGTATTTTCCTTCAACCAGACCAGAGAATTTACCCAGGCATGGGGTGGGGCATAGTGCACCTCGGAAGCAATGGCTCTGGCTGGAGTTATGCTGGGGAAGAAGGCAAGGAAAAACAAAATTATTGTCACCACAGCGATGTTGATGTAGTATAGCGCTGGTGTAGGCCCTGCCGGCGGCCTTTTCCTGTGCTTGATTTTTATTTGCGGTCCGGATTTGGGGCTGGAAACCTGTAAAAACTCCAGGGCCTGGAGCAATTGCCAGCCGGTATAGGCGATGAGTAACGCTACCGAAATAGCTACTACTGCCGGGTGCAGGTTGGCAGAGAAAGCGAAAACAAGGAGCAGGATGGCGATGATGGCGGCAGCGGCGTTCAAATATTTAGCTTTGGGGTGGATATCCAGGTTAATCTTGATAAATTGCCAGGATATATAACCGGTCAGCAGAGCTACATTGACGGCCAGATAGTAGGCAAAGCGGCGCTGGCCAAGGGTTGCCAGTAATATTACCAGGCTCCATATCAGCAGGACATTTTTACTGAAATCACCGTGTCTGATAGTATTTACGACCAATATAACCAGAGATATCAAGCTGAGTCCAGGAATCCACTGAAACCATTGTGGCAACGATTGTGTATCTGGGAAAAGGAAAAGATTGGTATTGAAATTACCCCAGGCGAGCTGAGCAGTCCATTCCTGTCGTGGATAAAGGAAAGGCTGCATCTCGATTATGGTGCGCACTGCCAGCAGGTTGAAAACGTCGAATACGTTTCTCACAAAATTGGGGAAAATTGCATAACAGATGAAAGAAGCTATTACCACCAGCCCGAATAGCGCAGCGGGGTAGTAATAGCGTGATTTAATCTTCTAGGCGGTAAATCTTCCGGATATGAAATGCAGAGTGGTTGGGACAGCCGCCCCGATTAGCAGAGAGAGCCATGGCGTCACGCTGGCAGACTTGGAGGTGAACGTGCTGCCGGCGAATATCACGTATATTATCAAAGCGATAAGGAACGTGGCTGTGCCTGCCGGAAGAAGGTAATCGGTGCTGTTTCTCTTCAGGTGGTCAATGATGAACTGGATGAAAAAGTAGAGAAGGATGATGAAGACGAAAAGTTAGCCCACCTATCCAGGTAACGAGGTAGATACCGAGTGAGAGGCCGGTGAGCGCACTGTAGATGACAGGCCTTGCGGATTACTTTCCAGTCCCGGTTCCGGAGGTGCTGAATCGTTAAGCCGCTTGCCTGTGCCCGTTTGATTGCCATAATGAGGAACAGCATGGTGACAGTGGAGAACAGCGTCTCGGCAACGTGGTGGTCGGTAAAGCCGAGAATTGAGCGCCCCAGATATTCTCCGGGCAGTATTGCGATAAGACCGGCCGCGATAACCCCGGCCCCGCGCCCGAATAGCTCCTTGCCGATGAAATAAACCGGAATAACGGTAAGCGCGGCCAGGACGGCGGGGAAGTATACCGCGATGATGTCAATGGTGTGCTGTGTCGGTGAGCCGAGACCGAAGACCCAGATTATGCCCGCCAGAAGCCAGTCAAAGAAATGGATGTTATCCAGATTCATGCCAAAGGGGTAGAGCAGGTACGGGTCAAAATCAATGAGGGTGGGGAAGTTGTGTAACAGGTTGTCTATTAATCGCATATGGAAATAGGCGTCGATACTGGAAAACCGGATGTATTCGCCGCTGAAGACTTGCTCATGCGGGAGATATGCCCGGATGAACAATGAAACGCCGACAAGCAGCGCCACGGACAGGCCAGCTATAAGGCCGGGTGAAAGTCTCTTTCCTCGGGCAGCGCTCTCGTCATTCATCGGCCGGTTCTTTCCGTGAGATCGGCTTAAGGATTCGGGGTGCTCTTGCCGCCGCAGTAAATCTCATCATATCGGCAGGGCAACTTACGTCTCCTTGTTCAGGCTGTTCAGAAACTCGGCGTTGTCCTTCGTTTTACGCATGCGGTCGATAATGCGCTCGGTGGCATCAACGAAATTGGGTGAGTCAGAGGAAATCATGGCGACCATGCGCCGCAGCAGCCATATCTTGCTCAGGCTGTTTTCGTCAACGAGCAGTTCTTCCCGGCGTGTGCCGCTGCGCTGGATGTCCATAGCGGGGAAAATGCGGCGTTCTGACAGCCGCCGGTCGAGATGGAGTTCCATATTGCCGGTGCCCTTGAACTCTTCGTAGATGAGGTCGTCCATGCGGCTGCCGGTGTCAACAAGGCAGGTGGCGAGGATGGTCAGGCTGCCACCCTCGGCGGTGTTGCGGGCGGCGCCGAAGAAGCGCTTGGCGGGGTGAAGTGCCACGGGGTCAATGCCGCCGGAAAGGGTGCGTCCGCTCGACGGCATGGCCAGGTTGTAGGCACGGGTAAGGCGGGTGATACCGTCCAGGAGAATAAATACATCCTTCCCGCTTTCCACGATGCGCTTGGCTCTCTCCAGGGCCAGTTCAGCGACACGGGTCTGGTTCTCCACCATCTCGTCGAAGGTGGCACCGATTACTTCCCCTCTGACGGAGCGTTTCATATCGGTGACTTCCTCAGGGCGCTCACCGATGAGGCAGACGAGCAAATGAATGTCATTATAGTTGGCCGCTGTGGCACTGGCGATGGCTTTGAGCAGCATTGTTTTACCCGCCTTGGGTGGGGAGACAATCAAACCCCTCTGCCCGCGACCTATCGGTGAGATCATGTTTATCAGGCGGGTGGATAGCTCGCTGGGTGAGTGTTCCAGATTGATGGCATGGTCAGGGAAAATGGGGGTGAGCGAGCCAAAATGAGGCCGCTCCCTGGACTTCTCGGGGTTGATGTGGTTGATGGCCAGTATCTGCAGGAGGCTGAAGTATTTTTCATTGCTTTTTGGCGGCCTGCCCTGCCCGGTGACCATATCGCCATTGCGCAGGCTGAAGCGCCGAATCTGTGATGGGGAAATATAGACATCGGCCTGGTTGGGCAGGAGCGTATCCTGTCTGAGGAAACCGTAGCCGTCATTCATGATCTCGAGGATACCCTGGCAGAATACGTGACCCTCCTGTTCCACATCTGACTGAAGTATCTGCAGGACTAGGTCAAGCTTGCTCAGGCTCTCCGGCTTGGTGATGCCCTTTTCTTTTGCCAGAGTTAGCAGCTCGGTTTTTGCTTTGCCTTCCAGCTCTTCAAAATTCATCGTATCACCTCACTCCCATGCCCCCTCTTTTTTTATCGTAAGGGCAAGAATTACTGTCTGGTAATCATAAAACCACGATTTAAAAATTTCGAAAAACCCGGCGTGGCTGACGAGTTATTGTCTACAGGTTGCTGTGTCGTAAAGAAGTGCATTGCATCCTCACCGTTCTGTGGCCAGAGGTAGCGGCGGTTGTGCGCCTTCCCGCAGCACGTCTTTGGCCCTGCCGATGAAGTCGCGGAAAAGCGGGTGGGGGCGGCTGGGTCGGGAGCCAAATTCAGGGTGAAACTGGCAGCTTACCATCCAGGGGTGGTCGGCCAGTTCGCAGATTTCCACCAGCTCTTCATCCGGCGAGAGACCACTGTAGACCATGCCGGCCTCTGCCAGCCTGGCGCGAAATTCATTGTTGAACTCATAGCGGGGCCGGTGGCGCTCATTTATCCGGCGCTGGCCGTAAGCCTGAGCGGCGTGCGTATCGGGGGCCAGGTTGCAGGGGTAATTACCCAGGCGCATCGTGCCTCCTTTGTGGAGCACTGCCTTCTGTTCCGGCAGCAAATCTATCACCGGATAGGGTGTATCAGGGTCGAACTCGGTGGAATTTGCCCTTTTAAATTTCAGGGCATGGCGGGCAAAGTCAATGACCATTACATGCAGCCCCAGACACAGGCCAAGGTAGGGGATTTTATTGGTGCGTGCGTAATTGGCGGCTCTGACCATGCCTTCAATGCCCCGGATGCCGAAGCCGCCCGGCACGATGATGCCCTGCGCCGCCCGCAGCAGCGAATCGCAGCCATCGCGCTCCAGGTCTTCCGAGTGCACCCAGGAGAGGTTTAATTCCCTATTGTGGTACAGTGCGGCGTGGCATAGTGCCTCACGCACCGAGAAATAAGCATCGGTTAATTCAACGTATTTGCCCACCAGAACAATATTTACCGGCTCATGGGATGTCTTGAGCCTTCCCACCAGGTTCCGCCACTCCTTTAAATTCGCCCTTTTCGCCGGCAGATGAAGCTTTTTGACTATCAATTGGCCCAGCTTTGACTCCTCCAGCAATAACGGTATCTCGTAAATGGTGGATACGGTGGGGAGAGGGATGACCGCCTCTTTTTCCACGTCGCAGAAGAGCGAGATTTTATCACGAATGCTCTCCGGGATGGGAAGATCGCTGCGGCAGATGATGATATCAGGCTGGATACCAGTGCGGCGCAGCTCATTGACGCTGTGCTGGGTTGGTTTGGTCTTCAGTTCCTGGGTTGAGTTCAGGTAAGGAAGCAGGGTAACGTGAACATAAAGCATGTTGTCCCGCCCGACGTCGTTTCGCATCTGCCGTATGGCTTCAAGGAAAGGCTGGCCTTCGATGTCGCCCACCGTGCCGCCGACCTCGATGAGGATAACATCTGCCCCGGACTTATCGGCGATTTTCTTGAAGCACGACTTTATTTCCGTGGTGACATGCGGCACGACCTGAATCGTGCCGCCAAGGAAATCTCCCCGCCGCTCCCGGGAAATGACCGCGCTGTATATCTGTCCCGAGGTAACATTGGATTCCTTTGTAACGACAACGTCAATAAATCGTTCGTAATTGCCCAGGTCCAGATCGGTCTCGGCACCATCCTGGGTGACAAATACCTCACCGTGCTGGTAAGGGGACATCGTTCCAGGGTCAACATTAAGATAAGGGTCAAGCTTCTGCGCCATGACGCTGAGCTGACGACTCTTCAGAATGGTGCCCAGGGAAGCGACGGTGACACCCTTGCCAACAGAACTTACTACACCGCCAGTTACAAAGATATACTTTGGCATACAGAGAACCAAATTCTAAACAATCAAGAAAAACCTTTGCTTTTCTTGGCAGTATGTTTATTGAGGCTGGGCCTTAACGGTAACTGACACCGATGATATGGGGAGTGCTCTGGTACTTTATACACGGAAATAACTAAAGGTGTCAAGTTTTTTTGGGGGGTTTCCTTTATTATAGAGATTCAAATGCGCGTTGTCAAGTTCAGAGCGATTAAAACTTATGGTAGTGAGGCGGGCGGTTAATCGTGCTATAATCTATATGTGCTGAAACGCTGTGGCTAAAGGAGACAGGCGCCGATGGATGAACTAAAGGTATTCACGGGCAATGCCCATCCGGAACTGGCCAGGGAAGTAGTCGATTATCTTGGCATATCTCTGGGGAAGAACGAGGTATTTCAGTTCAGCAACGAGAACATCTTTGTCCGCATTCTGGAGAACGTTCGTGAGCGTGATACCTTTGTCATCCAGCCGCTATGCAGGCCGGTGAGCAACAACCTCGTTGAGCTACTGATTATGATAGACGCCCTCAAAAGGGCGTCAGCCAAGCGGATTACCGCCGTCGTGCCGTACTACGGCTATGGGCGAACCGATAAGAAAGACCAGCCTCGCGTCCCGATAACCGCGAGGCTTATTGCTGACCTGCTGACCGTGGCCGGGGCGAACCGGCTGCTGACCGTCGACCTGCACGCGGCGCAGATTCAGGGCTTCTTCAACATCCCGGTGGATGAGCTCACGGCCCTGAACCTGCTGGCCAATTATTTCAAGGGCAAGAATTTGGCTGACCTGGTGGTGGTGGCTACCGATATCGGCATTACCAAGCGGGCGCGAGATTTGGCTGAGAAACTAAACGCTCCGCTGGCCATTATGGAAAAGCGGCGTATCGGCAATGATGACCAGGCGGAGACGCTGAACGTCATCGGTGCGGTGAAGAATATGACCGCGCTCACTGTTGATGATGAAATAGATACGGCAGGGTCGCTGGTTAACGTTGTTGAGACGCTGATTAAAAACGGTGTTAAAGAGGTATACGCTTGCTGCACCCATCCCATCTTTTCCGGGTCAGCTATGCAGAGGATTGACTCCTGTCCGGTGAAGGAAGTGGTCGTGACCGATACCGTGCCGGTGAATGATGGGAAAAAGGTGGATAAGATGACGGTTCTCTCCATGGCACCACTGCTCGGCGAGGCCATCCACCGCATTCATACCGGACTGTCCATCGGTGCCATGTTTGAGTGAGCAGCGGTGACAAAACAGAAGAAAACAGTGGCCATCTACCGGGCCGTCAGCGAGGCCGAAGCCCGGATTATCAAGAGCTTTCTGGAGAGCAACGGCATACCGTGCCTGCTGAGAGCGAATGCCGCCCCTTCCGTGCACGCATTTGCCATCGATGGCATGGGTGAGGTGGCCGTACTCGTCTGGGAAGATACAGCGGAGAAAGCGCGAGAGCTCATCAGGGAGGAAGAGGATGTTTAAATGGTTGGGCGGCCTGGTTGATTCCAACGAAAAGCAGCTGAAAAAACTACAGCCGATTGTCGAGCAGATAAATCAGCTTGAGCCTGAATTTGAAAAACTTGACGACGCCGGGCTGCGGGCAAAAACAGAGGAGTTCAGGACTCGCCTGAAAGACGGTGAGACGCTCGACCATCTCCTGCCCGAGGCCTTTGCCGCGGTGCGCGAGGCGGCCAGGCGGACCATCGGCCAGCGCCATTTTGACGTCCAGCTGGTGGGGGGTATTGTCCTGCACCAGGGGAAAATCGCCGAGATGAAGACCGGTGAAGGGAAAACGCTGGTGGCCACCCTGCCCCTGTATCTGAATGCTCTGACCGGCAGCTGTCACCTGGTGACGGTGAACGATTACCTGTCCCGGCGCGACCCTTACTGGATGGCGCCGATTTACCATCTGCTGGGATTGACAGTGGCCAGCATCTACCCGCAACAGACGCCGGATGAACATCAGCCATCGCGCCTTTACGACCCGGAACATGACTCTGAGGATAGCCGGTGGCGACATTTCCGTCCCGTTCCCCGCAGAGAAGCGTATGAGGCTGATATCACCTACGGCACCAGCAGTGAGTTCGGGTTCGACTACCTTCGTGACAATATGGTGGTGGACCTGGCGCAGTATGTGCAGCGCGAGCTGCAATACGCCATCGTCGATGAGGTGGATAACCTGCTCATTGATGAAGCCCGCACCCCGCTCATTATCAGCGGCCCGGCGGAGGAATCGGGGCAGGTATATAACGTTTTCGCCCGCCTCATTCCCCGAATGAAGCCACGGACGGATTACATCGTTGATGAACAAGAGAAGAACATCAGCCTGACCGATACCGGCATCAGCACCATTGAATCGATGCTCAAACGGGAAGGGCTGTTGAAGTCGCCGAATCTTTATGACCCGACCAACTACGTTTTCACCCGTTTTCTGGACAACGCCCTGAAGTCCCACGTGCTCTTCAAGCGCGACCGGGATTACGTGGTTAAGGACGGCGAGGTCATAATCGTTGATGAATTCACCGGGCGACTGATGTTCGGTCGGCGCTACTCCGAAGGACTGCACCAGGCTATTGAGGCCAAGGAGAAGGTCAAGGTGCAGCGCGAAACGATGACCTATGCCACCATTACCATTCAGAATTATTTCCGCATGTACGGGAAGCTGGCCGGTATGACTGGCACCGCCACTACCGAAGCGGAGGAGTTTCATAAAATATACGGCCTGGAAGTGATGGAAGTCCCCACCCACATGCCGATGATTCGAGATGATTTCCCCGACCAGATTTACAAGAACGAGCGGGGGAAATTCAGTGCCGTGGTTCGGGAAGTCGAGCAGTCGCACCAGCAGGGCCGACCGGTGCTGCTGGGCACCGTTTCCATTGAAAAGTCGGAATACCTGGGCGAGCTTTTAAAGCGTAAGGGTATTTCCCACGAGGTGCTCAATGCCAAGCAGCACGAAAAGGAAGCTAATATCATCGCCCGGGCGGGTGAGCCGGGAGCGGTTACCGTGGCCACCAATATGGCGGGCCGGGGCGTTGACATTGTGCTCGGCGGGAGCCTGGACGGCCAGGGAGAAGTCGAGTGGCAGGAAAAACATGACAAAGTGGTATCCGCGGGCGGGCTGCACGTTATCGGCACGGAGCGCCACGAGGCACGGCGGATTGATAACCAGCGGAGAGGGCGCTCCGGGAGACAGGGAGACCCGGGCAGCGCTCGCTTTTTCGTCTCTCTGGAGGATGACGTGGGGCGGCGCTTCGGCGGCGAACGGATTAAGGGCGTCATGGACTGGGGGGGGATGGACGAAGACATGCCCATTGAAAACAAGCTGGTGAACCGCTCCATTGAGGGTGCCCAGGTCAGGGTGGAG
>JAUWLN010000078.1 GCA_030613665.1 Dehalococcoidia bacterium | reverse complement strand
GCTGGTTGGGGGTGGCATGGCGGCGACTTTTCTGAAGGCAGAATCATATGAAGTGGGGCAGTCTCTGGTCGAGACGGATATGTTGGATATTGCCAGCCATTTAATGGAACTGGCACGGAGGAAGAAAGTCAACTTAATGCTGCCGGTGGACTTTGTGGTTGCCGGTGAAATAAGCAATGGGGCGAAAACGGAAATTGTCCCGATGTCAAAGATACCCGGGGAAAAGCGAATTGTAGATACAGGGCCGCAGACAATAGATAGCTTCAGCCGGGAGTTGCGGAAATGTAAGACAATTTTCTGGAACGGCCCCATGGGGATATTCGAAATCCCCGAGTTTGCCGCAGGCACTCAGGAACTGGCGAAACTGCTGGCCGGCCTTGAGGCGATGACGGTCATTGGTGGGGGCTCCACCGCCGAGGCGGTCGGGAATATGGGCCTGGCGGAGAAAATGACTTTTGTTTCCACTGGAGGTGGGGCTTCTCTGGAATTCCTGAGCGGAGATAAATTACCGGGTGTGGCGGCACTGCCGGACAAGAAATAATCAGGAGAGGCTGATTTAGGAGAGAATAATGCGTACACCATTAATTGCTGGCAACTGGAAGATGAATACCATAGTCTCTGAAGCCCTGGAACTGGTCAGGGCAATGAAGGATGAACTGGAGAAAATTGCCAGCGTGGAGAAGGTAATCTGTCCACCCTTTGTTTCACTGTCGCCGGTAAAGGAACTGCTTGTCGGCAGCACCATCAAACTCGGCGCGCAGAACCTGTTTTTCGCCGAAAAAGGTGCCTATACCGGTGAGATTTCACCTTTGATGGTGGCCGACCTCTGTGAGTATGTCATTATCGGGCATTCAGAGCGGCGGCAGTATTTCCATGAGACCGGAGACGTTGTCAACAGGAAAATTGTGACGGCATTGCAAGCAGATATCATACCGATTATGTGTGTCGGCGAGAGCTTGAAAGAGAACGAAGAGGGAAAAACCAAAATTGTGGTGGCGGAGCAGGTGAGGGCAGCTCTGGCGGGAGTAGAAGACATCGACGGTCTGGTCATTGCCTATGAGCCGGTCTGGGCTATCGGGACCGGGAAATCAGCCACCGGTGAACAGGCCGGGGAGACGATCGCGTTTATCCGTCAAAATATTGCCAGTGCATACGGGGAAAAGGCCGCCCGGGAAATGCGTATACTATACGGCGGCAGTGTTAGCTCGGCCAACGCCGCCGAGTTCATGCGGCAGCCCGAGATAGACGGGGCGCTGGTCGGCGGGGCGAGCCTTAAAGCCGGCGAGTTTATAAGCATCGTCAGCCAGACATCTACAAGTAAAAACGGGAAATGGAATCCATAGCGGCGATAGTTGGCCCGACCGGCATTGGCAAAAGCCGACTGGCCATTCAGCTAGCCAGAAAATTCGGTGGCGAAATCGTCGGCGCCGATAGCCGTCAGGTTTACCGGCATATGGATATCGGCACCGCCAAGCCTGACCTGAAGGACAGGGCGCATATCCGGCACCATCTTATTGATATTGTCGACCCGAATCAGGATTTCAGCCTGGCGCAATATCAGGCGCTGGCCTTCGATGCCATACGGGAAATTCACAGTCGTGATAAGCTGCCAGTTTTGGCCGGCGGCAGCGGTTTATATGTAAGGGCGGTACTGGAAGGGTGGCAGCTGCCGGAGGCGAAGCCGGACTCCGAACTGAGGCGTTGCTTGGAGAAAAAAGCCGCCGATGTTGGGTACCAGGGTCTATATGAAGAGTTGACCAGAGTTGACCCGGCGGCGGCGCAAAAAATTGACCCTCGTAACGTACGGCGGGTAATAAGGGCGCTTGAAGTGCACCACCAGACGGACACGGCTTTCTCTCAACTTCAAGGTAAGAAAACCATGCCTTATCGCTCTTTAATAATCGGGCTCACTGCCGAACGTAAAGAACTGTACCGGCGAATAGATAAAAGAGTGGATGATATGATAGGGCAGGGGCTGGTCGCCGAGGTGGAAAAATTGGTCAATATGGGGTATGATTTTAATCTACCGGCCATGTCCAGCATTGGCTACAAACAGATAACCTTGTTTCTCAGGGGCGAAATAAACCTGGAGGACGCAGTACAGCAAATTAAATATGAAACGCATCGGTTTGTCCGTCACCAGTATGCCTGGTTCCGCCTGAATGATGCGCAAATTCACTGGTTTGATATGGCTCAAATTCAGGAGGCGGAGATAGAAGCACTTGTATCCAGGTTTCTGGAAGGCAAACCCGATCATAGAGAAGTACTTACGGTTAGCGAGTGAGGGCAAATGAAGTTCACCAAGCTACAGGGCACGGGAAATGATTTTATTCTGGTGGAAACCAGCGATGAACAGCGAGACTGGTCAAAGCTGGCGCTGGCTCTGTGCGAGCGCCATTTCGGCATTGGTAGTGATGGCCTGTTATTGCTTCTGCCGTCTGGAAAGGCGGATTTCCGCATGCGCATGTTTGACCCGGATGGTTCCGAAGCGGAGGCCTGCGGCAACGGTATCAGGTGCCTGGCTCGCTATGTGTACGACAACGGGATGATAAACACCGGTGCCGACCGCATATCAGTGGAAACGATAGTCGGCGTAAGACAGCTCAAGCTTAATAAAGAGAACAACCGGCTTATCAGCATTCAGGCGGGCATGGGTGAGCCTATATTTCAGGAAAGAGGGATACCGGTCAGGATTGAGCAGGGCAGGGAGAGAATAGTTTACATAAACTCTATGATTGGCTATCCAGTGAATGTTAACGGTACTGACCTGCGGCTCAACCTTGTCTCAATGGGAAACCCGCACGCGGTTCTGTTTCAAGAAAACGCGGTAGCCGATTTCCCGCTGTCCAGTATCGGACCCAGGGTGGAGCGTTTAGACATTTTCCCGCGGCGAACCAACTTTGAGGTTGCTCGTGTGATAAACAGGAAAGAGATAGAGGTACGTACTTGGGAAAGGGGTGCCGGGGAAACGCTGGCGTGTGGAAGCGGTGCCTGCGCGGTAGCTGTGGCTGCACAGCTATATGATTATGCGGATAAAGGTATAAACATAAAACTGCTGGGCGGAACATTGCGGCTGGAGTGGGATGGTGCCGGCGAGGTATTGATGACCGGCCCGGCAGAAACAGTATTTTGTGGCGAATGGCCGGATTAAGGAGCAAGCGATGAGATTAGCCAGGCGTGTTGAAAAATTACCTCCATATTTATTCATTGAAATCAGCCGGAAGATCGCGGCGAAGAAAGCCAGAGGCGAAGAGGTCATCAGTTTTGCCATCGGCGACCCTGATATCCCAACACCGCAGCATATCATCGACCGGCTCTGTGAAGCCGCCCGCGACTCGGCCAATCACCGTTATCCGGAATCAGACAGTCTTCCGGCATTGCGTCGGGCGATAGCAGACTGGTACCAGCAGCGCTTCGGCCTTTCCTTTGACCCGGATAAAGAGGTATTGCCGTTGATAGGCTCCAAAGAGGGCATCGGCCATATTGCCTTCTGCTTTATCGGCAACGGCGATATCGCCTTGGTGCCTGACCCCGGATATCCGGTCTACTCGGTGAGCGCCTTACTGGCTGATGGCGAGCCGTATTACATGCCGCTAAAAGAGGAGAACGACTGGCTGCCTGACCTTGATGCCATCCCCGGGGACATTCTAAAAAAAGCCCGGCTCCTGTGGATTAACTACCCCAATAACCCCACCGCCGCTGTTGCCGACCTTGATTTTTTCAACCGGGTCGTTAAATTTGCCAGGCAGCACGACCTGGTGGTATGTCACGACGGTCCCTATACCGAGGTCGCTTATGACGGATATAAGCCGGTGAGCTTCATGCAGGCAGAGGGAGCCAGAGATGTCGGCGTGGAGTTCCACTCGCTCTCCAAGAGCTACAATATGACCGGCTGGCGCATCGGGATGGCCGTTGGCAATGCCACCATGATAAACGCTCTTATGAGGCTTAAATCGAACCTGGATTCGGGAATCCCCCAAGCGATTCAGTATGCGGCCATAGAGGCATTGACGGGGCCTCAGGATTGTATTAAGGAGCATAATGCCGTTTATGAGAGGCGCCGTGACCTTATTATTGAGGTGCTGAATAAGATCGGCCTGGAAGCCAAACCGCCAAAAGCCAGCCTCTATATCTGGGCGAAAGTCCCGGAAGGTTACAATTCAATGGACTTCACCGCGGACTTGCTGGAACAGGTGGGAGTGGCGGTTACCCCTGGAATAGGTTACGGCAAGCAGGGAGAAGGGTATATCAGGTTGTCCATGACCATACCGGACGCATCGCTGGTCAAAGGACTATCACGACTGTCCGGCTGGCGCAATACGCGGCGGCAGGTGGCGAAGAAATAAGTTGACATAAAGAGGCATATTACGAGGAGCACAGTTCTCACTCATAACGCGCCTGAACGAGCTTTCCTGGTGGTGGTGGAATCAAAGGAGACCACGGGTCGGTGGTCGGCCAGGGCATCTGTCAATGAACTGGCACTATTGACCGGTACCGCCGGCGCCAGAGTAGTCGGCCAGATTATCCAGAAGCTGCCTGCGCCGGCAAAGACACATTACGTCGGCAAGGGAAAATTGGAAGAGCTGGTTGCCCAGAAAGAGCAGGCCGGTTACGACGTAGTTATCTTCGACGACGAACTGACCCCGCTGCAGCAGCGTAACCTGGAAACAGCGTTGCAGGTGAAGGTTATCGACCGCGTCGCGCTTATCCTGGATATCTTTGCCCACCGCGCCCGTACCCGCGAGGGGCAGCTGCAGGTTGAGCTGGCGCAACACCAGTACCTTCTGCCCAGACTTGCCGGGCAGTGGAGCCACCTGGAAAGGCTGGGGGGTGGCATCGGCACGAGAGGCCCCGGGGAGTCGCAGCTGGAAACCGACCGGCGGCTGATCCGGCGTAAAATCCATCGTCTGCAGGGGCAGATTGAAGAGGTCAGAAAACACCGCGCCCTCTACCGCCAGAAACGACTCAAAAGCGGTATACCGGTGGTGTCCCTGGTGGGGTATACCAATTCCGGGAAAAGCACGTTGCTCAATGCCCTCTGCCAGGCCGGGGTCTTTACCGAAGACAAACTATTCGCCACGCTGGACCCGACGACCCGGCGCCTCATGCTTCCCGATGAAAAGGCGATACTGCTCACGGACACCGTGGGTTTTATACGGAAGCTACCGCCCGCCATCGTTACCTCTTTCCGGGCAACGCTTGAAGAACTGGATGAAGCGGCGTTGCTGCTGCACGTCGTCGACCTTTCTTCGCCGGACGCCGCCGAGCAGTGCCAGACGGTGGAGGAAATACTGGCCGACCTAAACCTTTCCGGTAAGACAATCATAACCGTGTTGAACAAAATCGACCGGCTGCTGCCAGATGACCGGGAATGGGACGAGGCGGGTGCCACCGGGTTTTTAGCCGACCAATCCGCCGGCGAAAATACGGTGCTGCTGTCGGCGACCCGAAAATGGGGGTTGACCAGGTTGACGGAGCTGATAAGCCAGCAAATCGCCCATGCCGCCACCATTTTTTAACCCCCTCTAAAATGACGCTCTCAAATCAAAATTTAGGCCCTTTAAATTCTTTTTTAATGGCTTTGTATTTGGGAAGGCTTTTGGGGGGTTGGTTGTTGATTAAGTTTTGAAATATTTCAGGTCCTGTGGGATTTTCCTGTTTTGGGTTAATGTGGCTTAAATCCCCCTCAGTTTTTTTACAAAAAAGAGAGGCTTATGTATCCCCCTTTGCTAAAGGGGGACAAGAGGGGGATTTATACTACGATGACAGCTATATAGACAAAATTATTAACCTGTGCTAATTTAGATGACCATGCCGCGCCTTACATCAGCGAAGCGGGTAAAGGAAATTAGGGCAGCAGTAAAGGAAGTGGCTTAGAAATGATTTACATAAAAGAGTAGTTATTTATGTTAACTTTCTTATTGCATCATCATGGGGCGCACTATATATGTTATGTAAGACAATACGTGTAACTTGTCATAATTACGCAGTGCCCGCTTGCATATTGTACTACATTATTGACAATCCGAGGTTAGAGGGATAGAGTTACTAATATTTCAAATCAATACGCAAGGAGTTCAAAATGGCTACCGCAGCGTTAACACTAGGAATTGTAGGTTTAACTGCATGGATTTTCTTTCCCCTTGGTTTCCTGTACAGCATTGTCGGTATTATAATAGCAACTATAGCACTACTAGCCAGGAAGGAACAAAAGACCAAAGCAACGGTTGCCCTTGTGTTATGTGTAATAGGGCTTGTGGCGAATATAATAGTTGTCATCTTAGGTGTAGTTACAGTTGGCGTGCTTGGAGTATTGGGAGAGCTTATAGAAGAGATGTATGGACCTATGCACTAGGTTCAGGGTTATAATGCACAGTCAGCTTAGCAAAGGCAGAAAACGGGCGGGCGGTCCCGGGCTTTAGCCAGGACGCCGCCCTTCCAGCGTAAATATACAAAGTAAAGTAATTTATTATCGCGCTGCCATGTACGCCTGAATCAATTGTCTGAGTGAAGCGTCCGACGCGGCAATGGCGGCCTGGGTGGAGGTCTGAACGCTGGAAAGGGTCAGCGTGTTTTTTATGATGGCGGTATTGTTGGTGTTTATCGCCTCCCGATTGCTGGCGGCCAGCTTGATTACCTGCTCAATAAGCGCCCGGTTTTCATCCACCTTCTGAGACGTGGCGGCGTATTGCGGGTCCAGTGCGGAACACCCGCTGACTACCGCTAATAAAAAGGCTGTGGTTATCACGATATTCCATATCAAAAGTGCCTTATTCCTGTTCATATTTCACCTCCGCCTAAAAAATAATATAATTATGTAAACTATTTCCCGAGCAATTTATCGGCCATGTCCCTGGCGAAAGCCAGAGAGGTAGTAAACGCGGGCGATATCGGGTTCAATATATGCAGGGAATTGCTTTCGTTAACCACGATAAAGTCCATAACCAGCTGCCGGCTGGCCCAGTGGATGAGCTGAGGGCGTATGCCGACGTGGGTCGAATCGGTAATGTCCTCCGGCTTCAGTTCCGGCAGCAGCCTTTTGGCGCCTTTATACACGAACCTCTTGAGGTATTTCCTGGGCTCTTTCACGGCATTCAGGCGAAAAACAGGGTCGGTGAACAGAAGCACGGCCTCACGCAGCAGGATGGAGACTGACTCCCGGTCAAAGCCGCTGAAAATGCCGTAATTCTCCCGCCCGAACGCGGGCATGGCGGTTGGCCCGACCAGAATCTCACCGTCAGCGCTTCTGGTGAAATGGACTCCCAGGAAAGGCGTTCTCAGGTCGGGAACGGGGTAGATATTGCTCCTGACGAGGAACGACCGTTCACTGGCAACTTGCTTGTAGGTCCCCTTGAAAGGCAGCAGCTTGTATTCCTTTGCTAGGCCAAACTGGTGAGCGATGCGGTCGGCATAAGCGCCGGCAGCATTTATCAGCTTTTCAAATTTGATGGTTCCGCCGGAGGTCTGTGCCTGGTTATCCCCGTCAAGGCGATTGAAGGTTGTCCCGTAGTGGACGGTAACTTTACCTGACTCTGTCAGCTCTGCTTCCAGCGCCTGTAGCACTTCCACCGGCCTGATTACTGCCGTGTCCGGCGAATGCAGGGCTTCTTCGCTATCCGCAGCGTAAGGTTCCAGTTCATGCAGTTTCTTATTATCGATAATAGAGGCGCGGGCGCCGCATAAATCAGCACGCCGCTTCAGCTCATAGAGCGCTTCCATTTCAGAGGGTCCTGTTGCCAGGATAACTTTACCCGTCTCGTGCAGCGTCAGGTTCTTTTCCCGGCAGAATTCCTTCATCATGCGGTTGCCATCCACGCAATACTTTGCCTTCATCGTGTCTGGCGTGTAATACATTCCGGCATGAAGAACACCGCTGTTCCGTCCACTGGCGTGCTGGCCAAGAACCTTCTCCTTTTCCAGAATCATGATACCCCCTACTCCCCGCCTGACTAGCTCGCGGGCAATGGTCAGACCGGTAATGCCAGCCCCCACAATCAAAATCTGACACTGTTTCTGTTCCATATCAGGAAGAACCCCTTTTTCCTTTCCGTATTATATATACAAAAGCTCCGCCCGGGGAGATTTATGCTGAAATCGGTCTCGTGAACCTTAAGGTATTTCTGGTGGGCTCGGCAGGATTCGAACCTGC
>JAUWLN010000175.1 GCA_030613665.1 Dehalococcoidia bacterium | reverse complement strand
ATCGCGATGCCGATTACCTGAAGAGCCAGGGCCACAGCGAATGCGTGTCTGGCTGCAATCCGGTCGCAGAGCCAGCCGAAGGCGAACTTGCCAACGAGGCTGCCAAGACCGATGCCACCAAGCGCTCCAGCGGCTATCATGATCGGGAAGCCAACATCACCAAGGTACGCGACTTGGTTCTGCAAGGCACCGGTCCCGCTGAAGCCGCCGAAAAAATAGGCCACCATTGCCAGCCAGAGAGCCGGCGTCCGCAACGCCATCCTGAGCGACAGACCTGAGCCGCTTTCAGCAGTGTCCGCAGTCAAGCCGACTGTCTCAGAAGCGTGCACGCCATACGGGTGGAGACCCATGTCAGCCGGCTTCGTCCTGAGGACGAACAGGGCGACAGGAACCGTCACTACGGCGGCCAACACGCCCATTGACAGATAGCATGCCCTCCAGTCGATAGTAGGGATGAGGTAGCCGCCAATCAGTGGTGCCAGCACCAGACCGCCCGCACCTATCCCCGTTGAGGCTATGCCGATTGCTGTGCCGCGCCGTCTTTCGAACCAATTCGAGACTACGGTAATCACTGGAACATGGCCCATTGCAGCCATGCCAGCTCCCACCAGAGCGTAGCTGAGATAGAATGATAGGTGGTCTTCCGTCCGTGATAGAAGGGCAAAGCCAAGAGTAACGGCAAGCGCCCCGGCGGCAATTATCTTTCTCGGTTCAATGATATAGATGGCCCATCCTATCAGTGGCGAAGCCAGTCCTTGAACCAGAAAGAAGATAGTGAAAGCAGCCATAATATCAGTCCTGTCCCAGCCCAGGTCTGACTGGATGGGTGTCACGAAAAGCCCAAAGGCGTAGTACCCAAGCCCTGAGAAGATGAAAAGACAGGCAAAGGCGGCGACGACTATCCAATAGCCATGGAATAGCCCGGGGCGGCCTGAAGAAAGACCAATACTCTTGACCTTCCTCACAGGATTGAGCCTACCAGTCCCACCTGCCGACTTCAAGTCCGAGCGATATGTCTCCAATTGATCCTAGCTTATTCGGAAATAATCGTTACATTCTTAAGGCTATTTCAAGTTTTCCAAATCGACGTGTTGCACGTCGCCAAAGTCCTGGTTTTCTCCACCCATGCCCCAGATAAATGTATAATTGGAAGTACCGGCTCCGGCATGAATTGACCAGCTGGGAGAGATAACCGCCTGCCTGTTTCTAATTACAATATGCCTGGTTTCAGAAGGTTTACCCATCAAATGAAATGCCACAGCCCCGTCAGGAATATCAAAATAGAAATAGACTTCCATCCGTCGTTCGTGAGTATGCGTCGGCATTGTATTCCAGACACTGCCTCTGGCAAGTTCGGTAAAGCCCATAACCAGCTGGCAACTCTGGATGCCACCCGGGTGGATGTATTTGTATATCGTCCGTTCGTTGGCTTCATTTTTTGAGCCCAGATGTACAGCTTCTGCGTCCGCTTTTTTTGCGTGAACGGTGGGATAATCACAGTGTGCGGGGTAACTGAGAAAATAAAAGAGTGCCGGGGATTGATGGGCAGTGGTTTCTAATTCTATCACCCGACTGCCACGACCGATATAAAGCCCTTCCCGGTTTTCCATACTGAATTCCTTGCCGTCTACAGTTACCTTACCGCTTCCCCCTACGTTAATTACTCCGATCTCGCGACGCTGTGTGAAAAATTCCGCAGCCAGCTCCCCGGCTGAAGAAAGGGTCAGCTTCCGTTCGACCGGTGCCGCCGAACCAATGATTACACGGTCAACATTGGAATACAGGAGCGTGATTTCTTCATGCTGAAATAAATGATCGACTAGAAATGACGACCGTAATTCATCGGTCGTCATACGTTGATACCTGATATTATCTACCGAATAACGTGTTTCCATTTTTATCCTCTCATATATTTATTATTATCATTCCGCTAGCACCGTAGTGTGGATGATAGATTATCCCGTGCTTGAATGTCAACAGACATACAAACTTCATTTGAGCTCAAATTAGCCGGGTTTATTATCCTTCTTTTTTATAGTTTGATTAAATCTTTCGGGAGCATTAAAATCAAGAGTAAAACCTGGAGATAGTAATATGAAAAAAGACATATACGGCATCGCCCCTCCAGTAGTAACCCCTTTCGACAGCAATGAAGAATTAGATGAGGCAGCTTTACGGAGAGATGTTCGTTTCCTCATCGAAAAAGCGGGAGTACATGGCCTCGCTGTCGGCGGGAGCACTGGTGAGGGACATACCTTATCCACGCAGGAACTGCGAACTTCGGTAGCAGCTGCCATCGAGGAGGCCCACGGCCGAGTGCCCATTATCGCCGGAATCATCGCTGATAGCACTCGACAAGCGATCGAAAAGGGAAAGGCCGTTGCCGACTTAGATGTTGCCGCCTTACAAATAACGCCAGTACACTACCTGTTCAAACCCGATGATACGATGATGCAGAGACATTTCGCTCAAATAGTCGAGAAGGTCGGCTTACCTGTCATGATATATAATGTCGTACCGTGGAGCTATTGTTCCCCCAGTCTACTGACGAAAATCATCACTGAAACCGAAGGGGTTATAGGAGTTAAGCAGAGTGCCGGTGACCTCAAGCTCCTGGCTGACCTCATTCTCAGCCTGGGTGACCGGGGCGTGATCATGTCTGCGGTTGACGCCCTCCTCTATCCTTCCTTCTCTCTAGGGGCACATGGAGCTATAGCCGCTATCCTGACGACGGTTCCCACTCTGTGTGTCCAACTGTGGGAAGCGGTGCAATCAGGCGACCACGCTAAGGCTCTAGACTTACACAAAAAACTGCTAATCATCTGGAATGCCATAGTAGGGGATAATCTGCCCGCAAATGTAAAGTATGCCATGGAGATTCAAGGGCGGAGCGCTGGCCAACCTCGTTCACCGATGGCAGCTAGCTCGGAAAAACAGAAGATAGCCATCCGCGAGGCATTAAGCCAGGCTGGTATCCAGCTCATCAAGTGAGCAAAAACTGATTCAATATTTGGAGTGTTGACATCTGTCTGCTTTGTCTTGTATCTGTATATTATATGTATCGTGCTATGTTTCAACCTATCAGTAAGTCTTCGGTCTCACTAACAATGGCTTTATATATATGGGGGCGCCTGTCTCTTAAGAAAGGCGTTGTCTGTCTGGCGTTAATA
>JAUWLN010000134.1 GCA_030613665.1 Dehalococcoidia bacterium | reverse complement strand
CAACAACGATGATATGGATGAGGCCATAGAGCGTATCCGGTCTTCGGGACAGGACGTGATTACCCTGGACTTGAAGGACAAGTATGATATTGGCGCGGAGTTATTCCGCTGGGAGTTAGCCATGGCGGTGGCGGGTGCTATATCGGGCATAAATCCGTTTGACCAACCCGATGTACAGGCGGCCAAAGACGCTACGGGTCGTGTCTTACAGGAATTTCAGGATACCGGCCGGCTGCCGTCGCTGGAAATATCTGAGTCACTTGATGACTTGATGTCGGAAATCAGAAAGGGCGATTACCTGGCAATTGTGGCTTTCACGAAGCAGATGTCGGAACTGGAAGAAACGTGCGCCGAGTTGCGCCGTAAAGTAATGGAGAAACACCGTATCGCCACCACCTTCGGCTACGGGCCGCGTCTGCTGCACTCCACCGGGCAGCTGCATAAAGGAGGTCCTAACACGGGTCTTTTCCTTCAGATAACCATGTCTCATGAGCATAAGATACCTGTCCCCGGCGCGCCGTACACGTTTGATATACTGGCAGATGCTCAGGCACTGGGCGACCTTCAGACCCTGCTGGCGCTGAACAGGCGTGTGGTGAGAATTCATCTTGATTCCGGAGACACGGCGACCTTCGCCAGAATAGTGTCCGATTTGGCGTAGTCGGTAAGGAGAAGATGGCTGAGATGGAACTGGGTATGATAGGTCTGGGGCGGATGGGCGGTAACATGGCGCGCCGTCTTCTAAAAGGCGGACATCGAGTTATCGTTTATGACCCTGCACCGGAAGCAGTGCAGGCGCTGGTGGAACAGGGAGCGGTCGGCACCACGTCAATTGCAGAACTAACCTCCAGGCTTGGAGCGCCTCGCGCTGTCTGGCTGATGGTACCGGCCGGTGAACCCACAGAGAAAACCATCATCGAGGCGGCGACTCATCTATCGGCCGGGGATTGCCTGATCGATGGCGGCAACTCGTACTATAAAGACAGTATGAGGCGGGCTGCCATGCTGGTGGAAAAGGACCTGGTTTTCCTTGATGTGGGCACGAGCGGCGGCATCTGGGGGTTAGAAGAAGGGTACTGCCTGATGATTGGAGGGGAGTTGACGGCCTTTAAAAAGCTGGAGCCGATATTCCAGACCCTGGCACCAGCGCCGGACAAAGGGTATGGTTACGTTGGCCCTTCCGGTGCCGGGCACTTCGTCAAGATGGTTCATAATGGCGTTGAATATGGCCTGATGGAAGCATACGCGGAAGGTTTTGAGCTGATGCAGGCCAAGCAGGAATTCGGCCTGGACCTGGAGAAAATCGCAGGGATATGGCGCGACGGGAGCGTGGTGCGCTCCTGGTTGCTTGACCTGGTCGCCGCTGCTCTCGGTGAGGACGCGGAACTGGAAAACATTCAGGCCTATGTGGAAGATTCCGGTGAGGGGCGGTGGGCGGCGCAGGAATCAGTGGAGCTGGCAGTGCCGGCACCGGTTATTGTTCAGTCGCTTCAGGCCAGGTTCCGCTCACGCCAGGAGCAGCCCTTCGGGGCGAAACTGCTGGCCGCACTGCGGAAGCAGTTCGGAGGGCATGCGGTGAAAAAACCAGAGAAGTAAGACTCCCTGTGGAGTTTCAATACCCCTGAACCAGAGATTGTAAATGGCGATAGCTTTTCGCCGGGTCTGGCTGCAGAAAGACCGCGCTGCCCACGTAGATATAATCAACACCGGCGCTGGCGATTTCCCTGATATTGTTCTCCTTGACCCCACCATCAACCCCTATTTTGATTTCGGATTGAATAGCTCTCAATTCAGCCACCTTGTCCATCACTTCCGGGATAAATTTGCTGCCGTAGAAGCCTGGTGTTACCGTGAGGAGGAGAATGCTATCAACCTGGTCGATATAAGGTGCGATGGCGGATACCGGCGTCTCCGGATTAATGGCCAGCCCGATATCAATTTCAAGGTCTCTGCTGCGTGAAATAACTTTGTGGGGGGAAGCGGTGGCTTCGTGGTGAAAAATAATCTTGCTGGCGCCGGCCTGCTTGAAATTCGCAACGTATTCCTCAGGGTCTGTAACCATCAGATGAGCTTCCCATTTCAGCTTGTCGGGCAGGCCAACTATCTGTTCCCGGGTAATGCTCTGCGATGGTACGAAGCGACCATCCATAATGTCAATCTGGACGAAATCGGTGAAGGTTTCTGCCTGACGGGCCATCTTTTCAAGGGCGGATGGGTCATCAGTAAGAATGGCCGGTACCACTTTCACATTTCTGCTCATAGCAAACCTTTTTGTCAGCGGTCGACTAACCGCAGTAATTGTAGGTTTCGTGAAGATACGGTGTCAAGTGTCCAATCTCCGGGTAATGTATGGCGTAAAAAAGAGAGGGCACTTCTCAGCGCCCTCTCTTTTTTACTTTTTTGTCTCGAGCCCAACTCACTTCCGGTTATCACCGCCGGATAAGGTCTCTCATTACTGAGACTGACCTCTGCTTTACTAACTCGAGTCGAGTTCGAGGTCCGTCCGCCCTGCCGTCAGGCAGGGCACCATCTATCCACCTGCCATACTCCGAAGAGCTTGTGAAGTCTCACAGCATCACCTCCTCTGTGTAAAGATTCGGTCGCCACAAGCTTCTATATAATATTTCACCATAATTTGCCATTAATGTCAATAATAAAACCTTTTTTTATCATTCTTTGGCCGGCGTTAAAAATAATCTTCGGCGTTATCTTTGGGGTAGAAACCGAGCTTCTCCCTAGTTTCCGCCAGGTCAAACCAGCGGCGGTCATTGTTGCTGATGGCATAGGCGACCAGGAAGTCGGTATTGACCGCGAGTGCTCTGGCGAATGCCTCAACGCAGTCCCTCTTGCTCAGGAATATAGCCCGCGCGTGGTCCTCTCTTTCCGTGTCTTTCCAGATTGAGGGATCATCCTGAGGGAAGGTCGACCCGATGCGCAGGGAGATAAACTGAATGCCGCATCTCCGGGAGTAGTACCAGCCCATGTTTTCACCGAATAGCTTGGAGATGCCATAGTACGAATCCGGCGCCGGTGGGTCGCTCAGCTTCACACTCCCTATGGTCGGTATGAAGAAGCGGTCTATCGTCATCGGGGTTCTGCCGGCGCGGTCGTGCTGGGTGTGGTTGGTGCTGGCGAAGACGATTTTCAGAACACCGGCCCGTACTGCCTCCTCAAACACGTTGTAGGTGGCGATGATGTTGTTGTGGAGGACGCTTTCCCAGCCGGCTTCGGTAAGGGGGTCGGCGGCGAGGTGAACCACCGCATCCAGCCCCTCAAACACGCCCTGGACCTGCTCCGCTTTGGAGAAGTCCGCCGGTACCGTTCTATGCCTGCCGGCAAGGTCGGAATTTATCTCTCGTCGATTATAAAATAAGGTGAGCTTGTAATGAACAGGGAGACCTTCCGCCAGCGTGGTGCCAATATGGCCGGCGGCTCCGGTGATGCCGACATTTACGATTTTTCGGTCTTTCATCGCTCTTCTCCGTCCGACTATCTTGTGCTATTCTGTGTGCGCAGCTTTTGCAGGTTGATCATTACCCATTCCCCCCAGTCTTCAATGCCGTCGCCGGTGATTCCGGAGACTTTGAACAGGGCCGCCTGCTGATTGAGCCCCTGGAACACGCGGACGAAAGCTTCCATGTCAAAACCGACATGCGGCAGCAGGTCGGTCTTATTCACTACCAGCGCATTGGCCTGGGAAAAGAGCAGCGGGTACTTGTGGGGTTTATCGTCGCCCTCGGGCGTGCTGAGAATGACCACTCTAAGATACTCGCCAAGGTCGAAGCCGCCCGGGCAGATGAGGTTGCCCACGTTTTCAATGAAAAGGATGTCGATATCATCGAGGGGCAGGCTGGCCAGCGCCGAGTTGACCATGCTCGCGTCCAGATGGCAACCGCCGCCGGTATTTATCTGAACGGCGGTGATTCCAACCTGGCCCAATTTCTCGGCGTCAATGCTGGAGCTCACGTCCCCCTCTATAACGGCGATCCGGGCCCTGCTTTTCAGCTGCTCGACCGTCCGCATGATAAGAGTTGTTTTCCCCGAGCCTGGTGAGGACATAAGGTTGATGGCCATGACGTGCTTGCTGGTCAGGAGCTGTCGATTTTGTTCTGCAATCTGGTTGTTGGCATTCAAGATATCTTTCAGTACTTTTATTTCCATTACTCCACCTCAATACTCTCGACGTAAAGTTCATTGCCGCCGGTTATTTCCAGTTCCAGAGACTGGCATTCAGGGCAGTTCCATTCGAAGTCGGAGGGCTGGAAGGCATGCCCGCAATGACGGCAACGTGCCTGCCGCGGTATATTGCGAAAGGAAAGCGTTGCTCTTTCGGCGGGTGTGTTCTGGCTGAGCAGTTCAAAGTTCGCCTGGACATAATGGTCTATGATGCCGGTCATCTCTCCGAGGACGATATTTACCCTGCTTATTTTACTGGCGCCGGCTTTGGCCGCCTCATCCAGGATGAGGTCCAGAAGGCTCATGGTTATCGACATCTCGTGCATGGCTAGCATATCCGGGGCAGCGG
>JAUWLN010000189.1 GCA_030613665.1 Dehalococcoidia bacterium | reverse complement strand
CTGCGGTGTATTCAATACCAGCAGAGCCGCCAAGCTGCTCAAAGCCATGGCCGACAAATAACCAGCCCGCCGGCACCGCTTACCCTGTGGGAGGAGGAACGCATTCCCCTCCCACTTTTTTACCGCCATGCCGTTAACCAGGTTGCCTTGTCTCACTAATAGGAGTAAATTATATTAAACAATCATGGCACAGGTTTTTCTTACCGAAGGAGGACAAAATGGTACCGGAGGAAAATACGGATAAAAAGGGTACTGCCGAAAGCTTCGGCGAGATATTCCGCTCTTTTGGAGAAGCCCTGAGCGAAATCTTCAATGACCCCCAGCTGAAGGAAAAGGCGAAGGAATTCGGCGATAGCGCCGCCATGGCGGCGAAAACATTCGGCAGTCGCTTTCAGGATGATGACGTAAAAGCCAGGTTCAGAGAGGCGGGTCAGGCGGCACAGGATTTCGGCAAAAGCATCACCGACCGTTTTAAATAGAGCGGATAATTATTATGCCGATATTGCCATTTCAATTTGAGCGAGGTGAAATATGTGGAACTGGGTAGTATCTTACGGACCAAACCCGTTCTGGGGCCTGGCGGTATATGTCTGGCTGGCGCTCACCCTTTACGTCATCGCCAATAAAACGGATACCCGTAATTCCTGGCTTGCCTGGATACCAATCGCCAATTTGTACCTGATGTGTAAAGTTGCCGGGCGTTCCGGCTGGTGGACCATCCTGTTTTTCATCCCGCTGGTCAATCTCGTCCTCGGTGTCATTATCTGGATGGGAATCGCCCGGGCCAGAAATCAGCCGTCCTGGCTGGGAATACTGATGATTATCCCCATCGTAAACCTGATAACACTGGGGATACTGGCCTTCTCGGAATGAGCCTGTTTTTAACCGCTTACAGATGCCACTTGACAAAACCACTCTATTTATCTGTATACTTAAATAACAGAAGATAAAGGCTGCGAACAGGAATAGTAGGCTCCGCAGCGGGGCGCAGAGAGTCGGGTAAGGTGAGAGCCGATGCCAGCGCCGGAGCAGAATGGGCCTGGGAGCTGCAAACCGAAAGTCACCACGGCGAGTAGGCTTTGACGCAGGGGAAGCGTTATCATACCCCGGGGTATCGTCTTTCCAGGAAAGGACCGTACCGGCAAGAGATGGTCATACATTTTCCTTATATTTCATGACCAAGAAGGGTGGCACCGCGGAAGCAGCCTCCGCCCCTTCCAGGGCGGAGGTTTTTTTATTCCCTGAAAAGGCGGAGCAAATGTACTATCCGGAATTAGAAGAAGTTAAAAAACTGAAACAACAGGGTAACCTGGTACCGGTATACCATGAAATGGTGGCCGACCTGGAGACACCGGTCTCAGCATATCTCAAGATAGCGCAGGGCGACTACTCATTTCTTCTGGAGAGCGTGGAGGGTGGGGAAAGGCTCGCCCGCTACAGCTTTATCGGCACGGAGCCGTCTCGGGTTATAAAAACCGGCCGGGAAAACCCCGTTGACCCGCTGACGCTTATCGAAAAGGAGTTCCAGCATTACCAGCCGGTGCCGGTATCCGGCCTGCCCCGTTTCCATGGTGGCATCGTCGGCTATCTCAGTTACGAAGTGGCCAAGTACTTTGAAAAACTGCCCGCTCCGGATAACGACCCTCATGGTCTTCCGGAGTCGGTGCTGATGCTGGCGGATACGCTGCTGGTCTTCGACCACCTGACCCACAGGATAAAAATAGTATCCCACGCCCATCTCGATGGTGATATTGAGCAGGCGTACTCCGAGGCAACGGGTAAAATCGACCGCATAGTGGCAAGGTTAAAGCAGCCGGTTCGCATCGATGCTCCGCCGTCGGCCGTCCCGGAGTCTCCGGTCACGCCAAATCTCTCCCGGGCGGAATATGAAAGCATAGTCACCAGGGCCAAGGAGCATATCTTTGCGGGAGATATAATTCAGGCCGTCCTGTCGCAGCGCCTGTCCAAGCGTACCGGCGCCAGTCCTTTTGCCATCTACCGCGCCTTGCGCTCGATTAACCCCTCTCCCTATATGTATTTCCTGCACCTCGGCGACTGCCATATCGTGGGCGCTTCTCCGGAGCTGCTGGTCCGGGTGGAGGACGGCATCGTCTCCAACCACCCTATTGCCGGCACCCGTCCTCGCAGCCCCGACCCTGACCGTGACCTGGAGCTGGCCAGAGAGCTGCTGAACGACGAGAAGGAACGCGCCGAGCATATCATGCTGGTCGACCTCGGCCGCAATGACATCGGCCGTATCAGCCAGCCGGGCACCGTTTCCTTGACGCAGTTCATGGATATCGAGAGGTACTCTCACGTGATGCATCTGGTGTCCCACGTTCAGGGGAAATTGAGGGCCGGGATGACCCAGTTCGATGCCCTGAGAGCCTGTTTCCCGGCCGGCACTGTTTCCGGCGCCCCCAAGATTCGGGCCATGGAGATTATCGCCGAACTGGAACGGGATAAAAGAGGCCCTTACGCCGGCGCGGTCGGCTATTTTGACTTTTCCGGCAACCTCGATACCGCCATTGCCATCCGCACCATTGTCATCAAGGATAGCGTGGCCCACGTACAGGCCGGCGGTGGCATCGTCGCCGACAGCATCCCCGAAAATGAATACCAGGAAAGCCTGCATAAAGCCCAGGCACTACTTACCGCGATAAAACAGGCGGAGGCCAGTCATGCTCCTGTTGATTGACAA
>JAUWLN010000092.1 GCA_030613665.1 Dehalococcoidia bacterium | reverse complement strand
TTTTGGCCTGGTTGTTATCCTCGGCTGCGCCCACCGGGGCGTAATTAACATTCTGTACCACGCTAGGAACCTAACCGGTATAGAACAGGTGTATGCGGTTGTAGGAGGCACTCACCTCTTCCGCGCTTCAAGAGAACGTATAGAAAAAACTGCAAACGAACTGAAAATAATGGAAGTCCAGAAATTAGCCACCTCTCACTGCACAGGTTTTCATGCAGCTTGCCATCTTGCGCACGAATTCGGAGATAAATTTTTCCTAAATAACGCCGGTACCTCTTTCACCTTACCGTAATCCCTTACCATATCAGGCATCTCGCAGTGTGAATAAATAACAATAGATAAATAAAGATAACTCAGATTGTTTAAATAGCATAAATAAGTTTATTTAGTGTTCTTTTCTAGATGAACCAAATCTGAAAGACAGGAGTCAGTAAAAAGTGGGGGAACTTATAGATAAGAGCATTTGTGGTCGCGTAGGCAAAGTATTACCGATACATTTGCCAACTGGTAAGTACTTGATGGCAAGTCTTAAAAAAGCCTGCCGTAATAATGGGATTCGCTATGCCGCAATTTGATCAACCGTTGGTAGCCTGAGACAGCTGACTATTAAGAATGTGATAGTGAGCAAAATATCAAATACTGGTGCCGATTCCGGCCCACCTGAAATTTTCCCAAGCCCATTGCGGGTTACGAGCCTTGAGGGATTCATTTGCGATTCGGCTACAGGCGAGACATACCGTCATATTCACGGGCTATTTGCGGATAACGAGGAGAAGATTTGCGAAGGGCATTAAATAGAAGGCGGAAATCACGTTCAGACAATGCTGGTTATAGCTACTGGAGAAATTACTGGCACCAGAATGGTAGAGAGGCTTGATGAAGCGAGTGGTCATCTGATAATGAACGTCGATCCGCTTCAGTGATTTAAACAATCTAATAACCTGTAAACGTCAACGGATAATTTTTTCTAGTAGCTTCCCGCCACAAATCAGTAATTAGGAGTGCCTCATTACACTCAAACTTATATTACTGGTATAGTTTATACTTGAGACAGAATTTCACTAATCTCGTCATCATCCAGTTTTACGTACTTGCCTTCCGCCAGCGATGCTTCAAAATCGCTATGAAGGTTGAAGTCAAAAGTAATATCTCCGTCAGCGGGTATTCTTTGCCCAACGAATGGCTTAGTGGCTGGCCTGATGACTACATCTGGGTTATAGTCCCAAGTTATGTCATGTTGCCACTCTGGATCTGCACAGAGGAAAATCAGTTTACCCCGATAGCCTGATGGTACACGAAACACGTTGGGTATAACCCAGTCAATTTTCAGGCCTAATTCCTCCAAAGCTTCCACAGCGTACATTTTCAGAACCCCGGGGTCAAAGTTTATCTCTACATTACAATGGACATGGTCAGCGGGAGAGTCGTCTATCAATCTAATCCATTTTTTAAAATGGTCAGACTCGAAGTATGCGCGTATTTCAGCTTCTTCGTGTGGACCAACACATTTAAAATCAAATTGCTTGTAGTAGTCGTCCATGAACTTTTTACTCCAGCCCCACAGGTTATCTTCCTGGACGTCTTTGTACAGCGGAGTTTTATCCAGGTCTGCGTCCGGTCGAACTTCTGCCGGTGCTATAAGCACATCCGGGTTGTAAAACCAGAATAATTCATAGTTGGCCAGAAACCGGTGGGTCTTGGAGTCCACTGGCTGAACATTGATGAACATGCCCACACCGGGAAGACCGGAGAATTGAATGCCACGGTCCAGGCCAACGCCCTTCAGCTTATGATATGCCGTAAACAGCTTACGGAGTGACTCGGGATGGATACTATTTTCCACGTATATATGCATATGGTACATCGGGTCGTCTGTCTGAGTGAGCATCTGCATAAACCTGTGCCACTGGTCTGATTTTAAGTATTTTACCACCTCTTTTACAGTCTCTTTGTTGCTCATGATTTACTCCTCTACGTATATTATCGGGTGTTCAATTGGTGACCGCGTAAATGTTACCCCCTTTTATAAAAGCCTGTCAACGATTTATATCTGATAATAAATCAACGATTATTTCCGAACAGGAGAGGATAAATTGGAGTAGGTCGCTCGGACTTGAAGCCGGCAGGTGGGGCTGGTAGACTCAATCCTGTGAGGAAGGTCAAGAGTATTGGTCTTTCTTCAGGCCGCCCCGGGCTGTTCCATGGCTATTGGATAGTCGTCGCTACCTTTGCCTGTCTTTTCATCTTCTCAGGGCTTGGGTACTACGCCTTTGGGCTTTTCGTGACACCCATCCAGTCAGACCTGGGCTGGGACAGGGCTGATATTATGGCTGCTTTCACTATCTTCTTTCTGGTTCAAGGGCTGGCTTCACCACTGATAGGCTGGGCCATCTACATCGTTGAACCGAGAAAGATAATTGCCGCCGGGGCGCTTGCCGTTACTCTTGGCTTTGCCCTTCTATCACGGATGGAAGGCCACCTATCATTCTATCTCAGCTACGCTCTGGTGGGAGCTGGCATGGCTGCAATGGGATTCTATGCCGCGGCATCATAGGCTGTCAATATAGATATCCCCGTGATGGCATGGTAAATTATTGATAAGCAATGCCTGAAGGCGCCTGACATTGCTGGATGAACTCGCGTTTACTGTTGGCAAAGAGGGAGGTGTTCTGCTATGTTGAGTGAGCTGCTGGCCAGAGGAAAAATTCAGATTATTGACCTCACCCTGCCCCTGAAAAATGGCCTCAAGTACCGCACGGCTCCCGAGATCATCTATGAAAACCACCGGCAGGGCGCGGAAGCTTTTCGCAGTCGCTGGGGCATGCCGGAAGAAGGCCTTTTGGAGTATGCCGCCAGCGAGACCATCACCCTGTGTTCCCACTCTGGTTCTCATATGGACGCCCCCTGGCATTATGGCCCAATGTCAGAGGGGAAACCGGCCCGGACGATTGACCAAGTTCCCCTTGAGTGGTGCTGCGGGGATGGTGTGCTGCTGGACTTCACGCACCGTAAAAAGGGGGAGATCATCAGCCAGGAAGATGTAATTAAAGCGCTAAAGAAAATAGATTATACGCTGAAACCACGGGATATTGTTCTCATCCGAACGGATTGCTGCCAGCATTTTGAGGAAGAAAGGTACCAGTACCTGCATCCCGGAATGAGTCGGGAAGCGACGCTCTGGCTAATCGACCAGGGAATCAAGGTTATGGGCACGGATGCCTGGGGATGGGACGCCTCTCTCGATGTTTTGGTGGCGGAATTCAAACAGGGCATCAGGGGCAGGCTGTGGGCGGCACATTATGCGGGAAAGGAAAGGGAGTACTGTCATATGGAGAAACTGTGCAATCTGGACAAGATTCCCAAACCTTGCGGTTTTCTCGTCTTTGCTTTCCCGATGAAAATCGAAAAGGCAAGCGGTGGCTGGGTGCGGGCAGTGGCCATCGTGGAGGAGTAATCCCTCTGGAATAAGAAAAGGCGACTATTGAAACCTAGCTCTCAGAGCGGTCAGGCAAGCCGGCCTATTTTATCATCTGACCCGGCAGCCAGAGGACAAGCTCAGGGAAGAAAGTGCAAAGCAGAATCCCCATCATAATCAGGATAACAAAAGGAATTACACCTTTGATTACCTTCGTCATGGTCAACCCAACTTCTTTTGAAGCGGCGCCCCGGACGATAAAGATGGCCATGGCAAAGGGCGGCGTCATAAAAGACATCTGCAGGTTGACGCATACCATGATGGCAAACCAGACGGGGTCAAACTTCAGCGCATAGCCGATAGGTGTAATTATGGGCACCATGATGAAAACGATGCCGATCCAGTCGATGAACATGGCTCGAATAAAGCAGATGAACATGATGACGGCAAAGGCACCCCACTTGCCGCTGGGGGTACTCAAAATGAGTTCGGTGACCACTTTATCGCTACCGGCACCGATAAAGACCCCGACAAAGGCAAACGCCGGTAGGCAATGGCCAGTATTACCGAGACAAGGCCACCAATCGAAGCGGCTTCTGTGGGAGGGGTAATACCGAAGAAAATTGTGCCCAGTGACTTTGAGGCGGTTGCTAGCTTAAAGAAAGTTGCCGAGAAGCATGGTTGCAATATGGCTCAGTTTTCCTTAGCCTAGTGGCTAGACAGTTTAAACAAAATCAAAGTATAGTCATAGAATAGAAAATTCTATTATGATTAAATCTTGGTCAGTGTACATCTGCTCCCGAAGCTATAATACTGATAACACTAACTTAAAAGGTGGTAAAATTACTGGGGGCAATTCAGTCCCCCGTTGCGTAAAAGAAGCTATTATATAACATATACCTTATCTGAAAACTATGCCTTTATTAAAAGAATATCACGGTTGAACGGAGGTATACATGTCTCAAATTAAAGGCCCTGCAATCTTCCTATCGCAGTTTTTAGGCGATGAAGCTCCTTTTAACACCTTGGAAAATATTACCGCCTGGGCGAAATCTTTAGGCTATCTTGGCGTGCAGATTCCGGCCTGGGATAAAAGATTGATAGACATCGAAAAAGCTGCGGAATCTAAAGACTACTGTGACGAACTCAAGGCCAGGTGCAACGGTCTGGAGATAACGGAACTGGTAACCCATCTGTACGGGCAGCTTGTCGCGGTGCATCCGGCAGCCAGCGTCCTGTTTGATGCTTTTGCCGACTCCGCTGTAAAGGGCAACGATAAGGCGCGCACTGAATGGGCCGTTGCCCGGATGAAAAAGAGCATAGAGGCCTCCCGGAACCTGGAGCTCAGCGTCGTCGCCACGATGAGCGGCGCTTTGCTCTGGCACTACATCTATCCATGGCCCCCCAGGCCCCAGGGGTTGGTCGACCTCGCCTTCAACGAACTGGCGGCAAGATGGAAACCCATTCTGGACCTGGCCGCAGAATATGGAATTTACTTAGCCTATGAAGTCCACCCCGCCGACGATGTCCATGATGGAGTTACGTTTGAACGGTTTCTATCGGCAACCGGGAATCACCAGAGCGTGAGCATACTCTATGACCCTTCACACCTTCTTCTTCAATGCATTGATTACGCCGGATACATAGACTGTTATGGCAGTTATATAAAAGCCTTTCACGTCAAGGATGCGGAATTAAATCCAACCGCGAGAAGCGGCGTCTATGGCGGCTTTCAGGACTGGAAAGACAGGCCGGGCCGTTTTCGAAGCCTTGGCGACGGGCAGACGGACTTCAAAAAGATATTTACCAAACTTATCGAGGTCGGCTATTGTTCCTGGGCAGTGCTGGAATGGGAGTGCTGCATTAAAGATGCCGTACAGGGAGCGCGCGAAGGCGCCGCCTTCATCAAATCTTTGCTCATGGATACCCCAGCAAAAGCGTTCGACGATTTCGCGGCAGGTGAATCCAATCTGGAGTTAAATAGAAAAATCCTGGGACTGGACTAGATGAAACACCAGAGTCTTTGTGGATTCGCTCCGCATTAAAGAACTTTGAGGAACAACCATCTGAAAGGAGTAAAGGAATGAAATATTTTGATCTTTCGGGTAAGGTTGCCGTGGTTACCGGCGGCAATAGAGGAATCGGTTTCGGTATCACAAAGGGCCTCGCCGGTGCTGGGGCAACCGTGGTTATCACCAACCGAAACGCTGCGGAAGGGCAGAAAGCCGCCGCATCTCTGGAGCAGGAAGGGCTGAAGGGGGCAGCGGTCTCCGCTGACGTGACCAGTACTTCCTCAATCAAGGAGATGGCCTTCAGGGTAATCGGTGATTTCGGTAAAATAGACATCCTGGTCAACAACGCCGCCGTTGTCTTGAGGAAACCAGCGGAAGACGTGCTGGAGGAAGAATGGGATAACCTCATGAATCTCAATGTACGGGGCACGTTTTTCTGCTGCCAGATAGTTGGCAGGGAAATGATGCGGGGCAACGGAGGCAAAATCATCAATATTTCTTCCAACGTGGCATACCGGTTGCAACCTATACGGTCGGTTTACGCAACATCAAAAGCGGCGATTAACCATTTAACCCGGGCGCTGGCGATGGAGTGGGCAAGATACAACATCAATGTCAATGTCCTCGCACCAAGTGTGACCATCACCGATATCAATCGTAAGTATTACCTGGAAGAGCACCCCGAGGCATTGGAGGCGCACCTTAAATTGACGCCGAAGGGCAGAGTGGCAACCCCTGAAGATTACGTGGGAGCGGCGATATTCCTCGCCTCAGATGAGGCTGATTATGTTACCGGTCAAATATTATACGTGGATGGTGGCGTAACTCTCTAGCAAATACGATGTCAATATGTCAAAGCATGCAGTTGCCCCCATCAGCATTCAGGGTCTGACCTATGATATATGATGCTTCATCGGAAGCCATAAAAAGCACCGCTGCCGCCACTTCTTCAGGTTGCCCCAATCGCCCCAGTGTGCTCTGTTTTAAGATGGGCCCGAGGTGTTCCGGCGGAGCCTGCTCCCTGAGCAATTGCGTGTCGATAATGGCCGGAGCGACGCTATTGACCCTTATGTTATAAGGAGCCATAGCTACGGCAAGCGACCTCGTTATAGCAATAACTCCTGCCTTGGCCGCACTGTAAGCTAAAGCATAGGGTCGTGGTTGCCTCCCGGCTATGGACGATATATTAACCACTCTGCCAGACTTTTGTTTTATCATATGGGGCAGTACCGCATGGCATAAGCGCATCGGGACCAGCAAGTTGATATCAAGGGACTTATACCAGAGCGCTTCATCAGACTCCAGAAAAGGTATGCTCTCGTTCCAGCCGATATTATTTACCAGGATATCTATTCTGCCCCACTTCTCTATTATCTGTTTTACCGTGTCTTTTACTTCTTGACCATTGGTGGCGTCACATTTCATCGCCGACGCTTTGCCGCCTCCGGCCTCTATTTCACGGGCAGTGCTTTGCGCTTCTTCCGACTTGTCCAGCAGTATTACGTCGGCCTCTTC